>JBLHZH010000183.1:0-5487 GCA_047629695.1 Rhodoferax sp. | reverse complement strand
ATGAACTTTTGGATTGCCGCGGGGCAGTCGTGATTTTAAGTTTTCTCACAATACCCACCAAGGCACACAATGAATGGCGCAATACAGTTTTAGAAACAGAATAACAAGGATTTAAGATCTTAAAACGTAACTAGCATGAGTTAAGGGCTCATACAGGTGACTCTCTGATAAGTCATAGCCACATCACAAAAAGGGCATAAAGGGTCACAAGAAATTTAGCTGTCTGAACTATCAAACTACCGCTGATGTCCTATTACAAGTCGGCGGACAAAGTAAATTCAAAAAATTTAATTAAATGGCAGTAAATACTAAAAATTATCATTTCAACCATAAATAAATCACATTATGAAACGCAAACCACATCGGATAAGGTGGCGTTTGCTTTCACCAAAGTTTTAAGATTTTTTGCAGATCTTTTCTTTAGGAAGAAGTACGTCCACCGCGCAGTAATATTGGAAACAGTAGCCGGCGTGCCGGGAATGGTGTCGGGCATGTGGATTCATCTTAAAAGCCTGCGCAAAATGAAGAAGGGGTACGGTCCCAAGATCAGGGTGCTGTTGAGTGAAGCTGAAAATGAACGCATGCATTTGATGACATTCATTGCTTTGGCAGAGCCGACGCTATTTGAACGCTTCCTCGTATTTAGTGTTCAATTTATTTTTTGGCACTTCTACTTTTTGGTCTTTGTGTTCTTTCCCCGCACTGCCCATCGCATTGTGGGATATTTTGAAGAAGAAGCCGTTCATAGTTATACAGAATTTTTAAAAGAAATCGACAACGGCCATATTAAAAACGTAGCCGCTCCGCAAATTGCCATAGACTATTGGAAGCTACCCAGCACAGCTACGTTGAGAGATGTTGTGTTGGTTATTAGAGAAGATGAAGCCGGGCATAGAGATGCCAACCATGAATTTGCCAACGAGTACGACCAAGGAAAAGGATAGGCAGTCTTGCTGTGCTATTTGATATAACGACACATCAGAGCAGCACCCTCTTTGCATAGCTATTTCACAACAAACAGTGAGTGGGCGCAGAAGCGAAAAAACATTGCCACCGCGGCCTGGTCAAGTGCCCCGAAACAGACACCGGCAACCACGCGACAATCCAGAAAGACATGGACTGGCGCAGCCTGCGGCCTCGCAGAGACGATAGTCTGGTGGTGTTTTCGCTGCCTTAAAGTTTAGCAGTCACCCAGCCATGCACGCTGGCTAGGGCCACCGGCAACTGGGCCGGCTCGGTGCCACCAGCCATAGCCATGTCAGGCTTACCGCCGCCTTTACCACCAACCTGGCTGGCAATAAAGTTGACCAGCTCACCGGCCTTAACCCGGGCAGTGACATCTGGCGTCACGCCGGCAGCAATCTGCACCTTGTCAGCGTCAACGGTCGCCAACACAATAACGGCAGTTTTCAACTTATCTTTAAGCTTGTCCATGGTGTCACGCAGTGTCTTAGTGTCGGCACCTTCCAGCATCGCCACCAGCACCTTGACACCCTTCACCAACACCGCCTGCGTCAATAACTCGTCACCCTGAGCAGAAGCCAGTTTGCCTTTAAGGGCGGCCACTTCTTTTTCCAGCGCCTTGACATGTCCCAGCACATTGCCGATACGGTCATTGACTTCTGCCATCGGCGCCTTGAGTGCCTCTGACACCTGGAGCACGGTGTCTTCCAGCGCCTGGATATGGCGCAGTGCGTTGTATCCGGTCAGTGCCTCGATACGGCGCACACCCGAAGCTACGCCGATCTCAGCCACAACCTTGAACAAGCCAATGTCGCCGGTACGCTGCACATGGGTGCCGCCGCACAACTCGCGACTTTTACCAATGTCGAGCACGCGTACGGTTTCACCATATTTCTCACCAAACAGCATCATGGCACCGCTAGCCTGGGCCGACTCAATGTCCATCACCCGTGACTGGGTGGCGGCGTTACTCAGAATTTCAGCGTTCACCTGGGCTTCAATCGCGTGGATTTGCGCCGAAGTGACGGGGGCGTTGTGGGCAAAGTCGAAACGGGTGCGCTCGGCGTTGACTAGGCTGCCTTTTTGCTGTACGTGCTCGCCCAGCACATCGCGCAGAGCTTTGTGCATGAGGTGGGTCACGCTGTGGTTTCGCTCGGTAGCGGCCCGCAGCGCGGCGTTAACTTGCGCTGTCACACTGTCGCCGATCTTGAGTGTACCGGTCTTGAGCGTGCCGTGGTGACCAAACACATCGGCCTTGATTTTTTGCGTATCGCCAACTTCAAACAGGGCGCTGTTACAAAAAATCGCGCCTTCGTCGCCAGCTTGGCCCCCGCTCTCACTGTAAAACGGGGTGCTTGCCAACACCACGACCCCGGTCTGACCGGCGTTTAGCGCGACAACAGCAACCCCATCTGCATAGAGGGCGACCACCGGAGAGCTTTGTGTCAGGCTGTTGTAACCAACAAAATCGTTGTCATCACCCTTGTAGTCCAGCGCCCGGTCCATCTTGAACTTGCCTGCGGCACGGCCTTTGGCTTTTTGCTGCCCCATGGCAGCGGCAAAGCCGGCCTCGTCAACGCTGAGATCACGCTCACGACAAACGTCAGCCGACAGGTCGAGCGGAAAACCAAAAGTGTCATGCAGCTTGAAGGCGACCTCACCCGGTAACACCTTGACGCCACCTTCCAGGGCTGCATCCAGAATCTGCATGCCGTTTTCAAGCGTCTCAAAGAAGCGCTCTTCTTCGGCCTTGAGCACCTCGATGATGCGTTTTTCATCCGCTTTTAGCTTGGGATAGGCCTCGCCCATCATGGCCACCAAGTCGGGCACCAGTTTGTGGAAAAACGGTGTTTTCTTGTCCAGCTTGTAACCGTGACGAATGGCGCGCCGGATGATGCGGCGCTGCACATAGCCGCGTCCTTCGTTGCTCGGCAGCACCCCGTCGTTGACCAGAAAAGCGGTCGCACGGATATGGTCGGCGATCACACGCAAACTCTTATTACCGAGATCGGTACAACCAGTTTCACGGGCAGCAGCCTTGATCAGCACATTAAAGATGTCGATTTCATAGTTACTGTGCACGTGCTGCAGGATGGCGGCCAAGCGCTCCAGCCCCATGCCAGTATCAACGCAAGGCGCAGGCAATTTGACCAGGCTGCCGTCGGGTTGCATGTCGAACTGCATGAACACGTGGTTCCAGATTTCGATGAAGCGGTCACCATCTTCCCCCGGGCTGCCCGGTGGGCCGCCGGGGATGTGCTCGCCGTGGTCGTAAAAAATCTCGGAACATGGGCCACAGGGACCGGTGTCGGCCATCATCCAGAAATTGTCAGAGGCGTACTTTTTGCCTTTGTTGTCACCGATACGCACAATGCGGTCGGCCGACAACCCAATCTCTTTATGCCAGATGTCATAGGCTTCGTGGTCGTCAATATAGACCGTCACCAGCAGTTTTTCGGCCGGCAGGCCGTAGACCTGGGTCAGCAGCTCCCAACCCCACTTGAGCGAGTCACGCTTAAAGTAATCGCCAAAGCTCCAGTTGCCGAGCATCTCGAAGAAAGTATGGTGGCGTGCGGTATAGCCGACATTTTCCAAGTCATTGTGTTTGCCGCCGGCGCGCAGGCATGCCTGCACTGAGGTGGCACGCGCATAACTGCGCTTGTCGGAGCCCAGAAACACGTCCTTGAACTGCACCATGCCAGAGTTGGTGAACATCAGCGTTGGGTCGTTGCCGGGCACCAACGGGCTCGAAGGCACGATGGTATGGCCCTTGGACTCAAAGAAGTCCAGAAATATCTTGCGAATATCGGCAACAGAGGCGGGGGTGGCGGTTAAGTTCATGATCGAATTTTAAGGTATCCGACCTACGGCCTTTGTTGCGCCAAGAAGGCAAAGACCGCCGGATCATCGCAAAAAGCTACATTAAATCGTAACCAAGGACTCTGTTGCAAATCAGGGCTGAAGAGGTGACCTGGGCCCAACAAAATATCCTGCTCACCAGCCTGGTAAGCCAGCTCGGCGGCATTAAACAGGCCGGGATGGCGGGCCCACAAAAAAATACCGGCTTTAGGTTCGGAAAAAATTTCGAAACCAATCGCCAGCAGCCGACTGGCCGCGACCTCATGCGCCCGCGCCAATCGTTCACGCACGCTCTTGAGGTGCTTGCGCCAGCGACCATCAATCAAGGCGCCATAGGCCAGGCGCTCGCTGAACTCAGAAGAGGTCAGACCTGAGATCATCTTGAGCTGGGCCAGGTCCTCCAACAAATCCGGGCTAGCCGCAAGGTAGCCAACCCGAATATTGGGCGAAATCGTCTTAGAAAAACTGCTGATATAGATGACCCGCTGCAACTGGTCCAGACTGGCCAGTGAGGGCCGGGGCTCTGGGTCCAGGTCAGCGTAAATATCGTTCTCCACCACCAAAAAGTCGTGCTTGTCGGCCAGGTGCATGACGCGGTGCAGATGCGCCAACTGCGCCACCGAGCCGGTGGGACTTTGCAGACGGGGCTGAGTAAAAAAAACTTTGGGCTGGTGCGCAACCACCAGACGCTCCAGAGCCGCTAGGTCGTACCCGGCCGGAGTGCGTGGCACACCAATCAGGCGGGCACCCAGAAAACGCAGAGAAAACAGCAGATTGGGGTAACCGGGGTCGTCCACCAGCACGGCATCGCCCGGGCGCACTAGCCGCCGCGCCACCAAGTCCATCGCCTGGCTGGAGCCGTGGGTCAGCAGCACCTGGTCAGCAATAACGGCGATTTCCTGCTCCGCAAGAAAATCGCGCACCAGCTGGCGTAAGGGCGGGTAGCCCTTGGGCTCACCATAGCCGCCTAGGTCCACGTTGTCAGCAGCCAGACTGCGCAGGCTGCGGCGCACACCCTCCTGAAACAACCAGTCACGGGGCAGCCAGCCACAACCCGGTTTCAGGCGCAGCGCTCGGTTCTCAAAGATCCGGCGCAAATACCACATCGAGTCAAAGCTGAAATTGGGGCCTTGGCCGGCCTGCGCTGTACGGGACACCTCACGCTGCCTGACAAAAAATCCCGAATGCGGGCGCGACGCAAAATAGCCCTGTGCCACCAGACGGTCATAGGCATCAACCACCGTAAAAACGCTCACGCCATGGGCGTGGGCAAATTGCCGAATCGAAGGTGCCTTAGCGCCTGGACGCATGGCGCCAGCGTCAATTAGCCCCCGAAAACCTTCAACAATCTGCAAAACTAGAGGGGTGGCGCTCTGCGCATTAAGTAAAAACATCAAATCAAACCAAAGTTAATCTGTATAGGCACAGCCTGCTGCACAGTGCACTCAAAAAAGTGCTGATCTGTATATGGTAGCGGGCGTCGTAACGGCCTATATTGGAGGTGATTAGTGAATGACCAAAACAACTTATTGGAGTGATATGCACCGCGAACCCCATCTCAAAAATGCCGCCCTGATGTCTCGTCGCGAAACTGCGGTTCCCCGCGGCGTCGGCCACAGCCACCAGGTGTTCATCGCCCGTGGCGAAAACGCTGAAGTCTGGGAT
>JBLHZH010000182.1:0-5493 GCA_047629695.1 Rhodoferax sp. | reverse complement strand
GCTGGAGTTTGAGCGCATTGCCGAGCGCGGTGGCGTGCTTGGCGCCATGGAGACCGGCTACCAGCGCGGCAAGATTCAGGATGAATCAATGCACTACGAGATGCTCAAACACACTGGCGAGCTCCCCATTATCGGCGTCAACACCTTCCGTAACCCGTGTGGTGACGCGGTAATGGACAAACTGGAGCTGGCCCGTTCAACCGATGAGGAAAAGCAGAACCAATTAAAACGATTGACCGACTTTCATGCCCGGCACGCCGCGGCTTCGCCAGCGATGCTGAAGCGGTTGCAGCAAGCGGTGATTGAAAACAAGAATGTGTTTGATGTACTGATGGATGCCGTGCGCGTCTGCTCACTGGGCCAGATCACCAACGCCTTGTTCGAGGTCGGTGGGCAGTACCGGCGTAATATGTAAACATCCATATCTCTGCGAGGCTGTGTGGGTTATCTCCTACCAACCAAGGCGTTCATAACAGTGCTTTGGGAGCGCGGTACCGCACCCAAACGTTTCACCATGTCGCTGTCCATAAAAAGGGTCATGGGCTGCCGTGACCTTCGGCCTCGCAGAGACGATAATATTTTTTGTGAGCGTAGCGCAGCCATCCATGACTTCCTGAGTCCCCTAAAGCAGCGGCTTCAACTGGAATCGGAGCGATGACTTTGACCTTCACCCCTTGCTTTTCAGCGGGCAAGTATTCATGCCCAGCAGGGTGCAAAGCGGGCACCAGCCCATTAAGCAAGTGGCCAGTGGCACTAGGCCCAGCCACCCCAGATGCCGATCGTGCCAGTGGCCATGAGGTCAAGCAACACCAAACCGGCGAGTACGCGCGCAATGCGGTCAATGCCGCCTTCATTGATTTTTATGGTGGATGCTTATCGAGAGTTTTAGCTTCATAGATTGAGCGCGATATAGGCGTCTGTGTTGATGACAAAAGTCACGCCGGCACCCCTTCATTGCATGACTATCTGCAATGAGACTTGTTAACAGTTCAGTCGGTCACCACATACCCTTCTTCAGCAATGGCTTTTGCCAGGGCGTCACGCGCCAGGGCAGAAGTGACTTCTACGCGGTTAACGGCCCGGTCAATTTTGACGTCGGCCTGGGGGTCAAGTTGCTTGACAGCATGTGTGACGGCTTTTTCGCAGTGACCGCAGGTCATGCCCGTTACATTGAAGGACTGGTTCATGGCTTATCCTTTGAATTACTTTTTGACTTAACTTGGGGATCAGGAAAGCATCACAGTATTTTCGTTTCTGCGAGGCCGCAGGCCGCGGCAGTCCAAGCCATGGATTGCCGCGCTTCGCGCGCAGAGACGAGAAGTTGTCATTTCCCGCTTCCTTATTGTGAACCCTGACGTTCGACTCTTCAAACACTACTGCTTATGACGACAAAAAATACGGATTTCCTTGACTTGGGTATTGGGGGCATGACCTGTGCCTCTTGCTCGGCCCGAGTTGAAAAAGCGCTTAAAAAAGTGGCAGGTGTGCAGGCGGTCAGTGTCAATCTGGCAACTGAATCCGCACGTGTTGTTTACCTTCCCAGTGAGCAAATGGAAGCCCGGTTGCGTCGTGCCGTGCGCGATGCCGGTTACGAGCCGGTCGCCGCCAATGCTGCACTTGATACGCCTAACGCCTCGCCCTGGGCGGGTTTTATGCCTGTGGCTATCGGACTTGTCTTGTCGGTACCGCTGGTGCTGCCAATGCTGGGTGATCTCTTTAACCAGCACTGGATGCTGCCGGCCTGGCTGCAATTTATGCTCGCCACGCCAGTGCAATTCATTCTGGGCGCGCGTTTTTACAAGGCCGGCTGGTATGCCGTCAAGGCCGGCACTGGCAATATGGATTTGCTGGTAGCGATTGGTACCAGCGCCGGCTGGGCCTTGTCGACCTGGTTGTGGTTAACAGCTGAGCCCGGTGTCATCGTTCATTTGTATTTTGAAGGTGCCGCTGTGGTGGTCACACTGGTGTTGCTGGGCAAATGGCTGGAGGTCCGGGCCAAGCGCCAGACCACTTCGGCAATCCGGGCCTTGCATGCCCTGCGACCCGATGTGGCGCATCTGCTGGGGTCAGGCGGCCAGGTGGACGTGCCGGTAGCTGAGGTGCTGGTGGGTGACCGCCTAGTGGTGTTGCCCGGTGAGCGCATCCCGGTAGATGGATTTTTAAAGGAAGGTCAGACGCAAGTCGATGAGTCAATGTTGACGGGTGAACCCCTGCCGGTCGACAAACACCTGGGCATGGACCCGGTGGCAAGCCTGACCGGAGGCTCTATTAACGGTGACGGTCGCATTGTCATGCAGGTCAGCGCGGTGGGCCGTGAAACTGTGCTGTCTGCCATCATCCGCTTGGTTGAAGATGCGCAGGCCGGTAAAGCTCCGATTCAACGTCTGGTGGATCAAGTGAGCGCTGTCTTTGTACCCGTGGTGCTGGTGATTGCCTCGGTGACCCTGCTGGCTTGGTGGCTGACTGGTCATTCGTTTGAAATGGCATTGATCAATACCGTGGCGGTGCTGGTAATTGCCTGCCCCTGTGCGTTGGGCTTGGCGACCCCAGTTGCCATCATGGCTGGCACTGGCGTCGCAGCCCGCCACGGTATCTTAATCAAGGACGCGCAGGCGCTGGAACTGGCGCACAAGGTGGACGTTGTCGCCTTCGACAAGACCGGCACTTTGACGCTGGGCAAACCTCGCCTCACCCATTTCTGGGTCGCTGGTGATGAGCAGGGTGAGTTGACGCCGGCCAGCACTTGGCAGCCTAAACGGCAGGCTTTGCTGCAAGCTGCCGCCAGTCTTCAAAGCGGAAGTGAGCACCCACTCTCTCGTGCTTTTATGATTATGGCACGGGAACAAGGCCTGACGCTGGCGATGCCATTCAATGTCCGCGCGGTGTCAGGGCGCGGCACCGAAGGCGAGGTCGGTGGGCCTGATGGGGGCGACAGTGCGCCGGCAAGCTATCTGATCGGCAGTTTGCGCTGGATGGATGAACTGGGAGTGGACCGCCAAGGCATGAACAACCGCGCCCAAGATTTGCAAAACAGTGGCGCTACAGTTTCGGTGATGGCTCAGCGCCTGCCTGGCACTGAAGGTTCACCTGACCGCCTAGTGATGGTGGCGCTAATGGCTTTTGGCGACGAGCCCAAGCCGGGAGCCAAAGAAGCGCTGGCCGCCTTACGCGCGCGGGGCATTAAAACCGTACTGATTTCCGGTGACAACCAAGGTGCCGCCGAGGTCATGGCGCGGCGCCTGGGCTTGCACCCGGAGGAGGGTGAAGTAATGGGAGAGGTTTTGCCTGGTGACAAGGCCGCTAGGATCAGTGAACTTAAATTGGGGGAGCATACGGTTGCCATGGTCGGCGATGGCATCAACGATACACCCGCGTTGGCCATGGCCGATGTTGGCATGGCGATGGGCAATGGCACCGATGTTGCTATGCATGCTGCCGGCATTACCCTGATGCGGGGTGATCTTGCGCTGGTCGCTGCAGCGCTCGACATATCGAGCCGCACCGTAGCCAAAATTCGGCAAAACCTGTTCTGGGCCTTTGCCTACAATGTTGCTGGCATACCGTTGGCCGCGTTGGGGTTTCTGAATCCGGTGGTTGCGGGCGCAGCTATGGCCATGAGCTCAGTCAGTGTTATCAGCAATGCCCTGCTATTGAAACGCTGGCAACCTGGCAAAAAACTTTAACGTGAATCTGGTAATTCAATCTTGACTTCCAGCACCTCGAGGTTCTCGTGGCGCTCTAGGTTGACTTTGATGTCAGCCAAATTGATTTTGACGTATTTGCTGATGACCAGCATCAGCTCGCGTTGCAACTCGGGCAGGTAATCAGGTTCAACTGCGTTGCGACCGCTACGCTCATGCGCTAGGATGATTTGTAGGCGTTCCTTGGCCACGTTGGCGGTTTTCTTTTTTTCCCCGACCAAGAAAGATATAAATGACATGGTCTTACTTTCCCCCAAATAGTCGTTTCAAAAGCCCTGGTTTAGGGGCTTCTGTAAAACGCATGGGTTTCTCTTCACCAAAAAACCGCTCGATCACATCTTTGTAGGCTTCAGAGACATCGCTACCGCTCATGTGGATGGACGGTACGCCCTGGTTGGAGGCCTGCAACACCACTTCGCTTTCAGGAATAACACCAATCAGTTTGATGCGCAAGATGTCCTGAATATCCTCAAGCGACAACATCTGACCTTGGTTGACCCGCTCCGGGTTGTAGCGGGTAATCAGCAAATGCTCTTTGATGGGCTCAAGGCCTTGAATAGCTCGTCGGGTTTTGCTCGACAACATGCCCAAAATGCGGTCTGAATCACGTACCGAAGAAACCTCCGGGTTGGTCACCACCAGGGCCTCATCGGCAAAGTGCATGGCCATCATGGCCCCGGTTTCAATGCCGGCAGGTGAGTCACAGACGATGAATTCAAAGTCCATTGCAGCAAGATCATTGAGCACTTTTTCAACGCCATCCTGGGTCAAGGCGTCTTTATCTCGGGTTTGTGAAGCAGCCAACACATACAGGTTGTCACACTTTTTGTCCTTGATCAGGGCCTGATTCAAATTAGCCTCACCCTGAATGACGTTGATCAGGTCATACACCACACGGCGCTCACAACCCATAATCAGATCCAGATTGCGCAGACCCACATCAAAATCAATCACTGCTGTTTTATGACCACGTAACGCCAGACCACTGGCAAAGCTGGCACTGGTGGTTGTTTTGCCCACTCCGCCTTTACCGGAGGTAATCACAACGATTTTTGCCATGGAAGAAGAGTCTTTCGAGTTAAATTGTTAAGTTTTAAGAGCTTCAAACAGTAGCTTGTCCTGTCCGTCCTGACTCAGGCGCACTTGCGCCGGCTTGCCATGAATCTCCGCCGCCAATGGGGTCTCACTGGTTCGGTAAATCCCGGCAATAGAAATCAGTTCAGGTTCCAGACACAATGAAAAAATACGAGCGTTGGTATTGCCGCTGGCACCGGCCATGGCCTTGCCACGCAAGGGTGCATAGACATGGATATTACCGTCAGCAACCACCTCAGCACCTTGATTGACCATGGCCAATACGACCAGATCAGCGCCCCGTGCATAAATTTTTTGTCCAGAACGCAGCGGTTTATCGACCACCATGGTGGCTGGCCCCGCGACCTCTCGCACGGTCTCGTGCACCAACTCCCGGATGACCTCCTGAACCACAACTTCGGTCAAAACGGGCAGGGGCGTTGCAGAGCGAACCCGAACAATATCTGCTGGGGCTTCAGCCAGTCCCAAATGGCGGGCTGCCGCCAACCATCTTGTATTGGCAGCTCTGACAGCCACAGGCATCAAATGGCAAGAGCGTAGGACAGCCAGTAGCGGGGCGAGATTTTGTATCGGTGTGTCTGGTTCGAGATGCGAAAAATCAATGACCAGTGCGTCCTGATCAAAAAAATCAGGACTATCGCCAGCGCTGCCGTATTGCTTCAATAAACCGGCCATCACCACGCGCAAGTCTCCATTT
>JBLHZH010000181.1:0-5498 GCA_047629695.1 Rhodoferax sp. | reverse complement strand
ATTTGTTACCGTAAGTTGGGTCACAACGAGCAAGATACGCCGGCCCTGACGCAGCCGTTGATGTACAAGAAAATTGCAAAACATCCGGGTACCCGCCGCCTGTATGCTGACAAACTGTCAGCTCAAGGCCTGGGTGACACCTTAGGTGACGACATGGCCAAGGCCTTTCGTGCGGCGATGGACGCTGGTAAGCACACGGTTGACCCGGTGTTGACCAACTTCAAAAGTAAGTATGCGGTGGACTGGTCGCCTTACTTAGACAAAAAATGGACCGATGCCGGTGACACGGCTATTCCGATGTCTGAATGGAAACGCTTGGCAGAACGTCTGACGACAATTCCTGACACCGTCATACCGCACAACTTGGTCAAAAAAGTTTATGACGATCGCGCTGCGATGGGGCGTGGTGATATTCCTGTGGATTGGGGTATGGGTGAGCACATGGCGTTTGCCTCCTTGGTGGCGGCGGGTTACCCGGTACGTCTGAGCGGCGAAGACAGTGGCCGTGGCACCTTCACGCACCGCCATTCGGTCATTCATGATCAAAACCGTGAAAAGTTTGATGTTGGCACCTACACCCCGCTGCAAAATGTGGCGGATGGTCAGGCTCCCTTTACTGTGATTGATTCGATCCTCTCGGAAGAGGCGGTGCTTGCCTTCGAATACGGCTATGCTTCCAACGACCCCAACACCCTGGTGATCTGGGAAGCCCAGTTTGGCGACTTTGTGAACGGTGCTCAAGTGGTAATCGACCAGTTTATCGCCTCGGGTGAAGTAAAGTGGGGTCGTGTCAATGGTATTACGCTGATGCTGCCGCATGGCTACGAAGGCCAAGGCCCTGAGCACAGCTCGGCACGTCTGGAACGCTTCATGCAGTTGAGTGCTGACATCAACATGCAAGTGGTGCAGCCGACCACGGCGAGCCAGATTTTCCACATACTGCGGCGCCAGATGGTGCGCAATATTCGCAAGCCGTTGATCATCATGACGCCCAAGTCGTTGTTGCGTAACAAAGACGCGGCATCGCCGTTGTCTGAGTTCACGGAAGGCTGCTTCCAGACCGTCATTCCCGAGCACAAGGAACTCAATGCCGGCAAGGTCAAGCGAGTGGTGGCTTGCTCTGGCAAGGTGTACTACGACCTGGTTAAAAAGCGCGAGGAAAAAGGTATTGACGATGTGGTGCTGCTGCGGGTTGAACAGCTCTACCCGTTTCCACACAAGGCGTTTGCAACTGAACTTAAAAAGTACCCGAATGTGACTGATGTCGTTTGGTGTCAGGATGAGCCGCAAAATCAGGGCGCCTGGTTTTTTGTTCAACATTACATTCATGAAAATATGAGCGATGGTCAAAAACTGGGCTACTCGGGTCGTGCCGCTTCGGCCTCGCCGGCGGTGGGTTATACCCATTTGCACCAAGAGCAGCAAAAAGCCCTAGTTGATGGCGCCTTTGGCAAGCTCAAAGGCTTTGTCTTGACCAAATAAAAGTTGATTGCCTTTATCTCCCCTCAGGATCGACTTAAAGGTCGGGCCTGACCTGCACTAAAAAATACCGAAAGAATTGTTATGGCTATCGTAGAAGTTAAAGTCCCCCAGTTGTCCGAGTCAGTGGCTGAGGCCACCATGGTGACCTGGAAAAAACAGCCCGGTGAGATGGTGGTTGAAGATGAAATACTGATCGAAATCGAAACTGATAAAGTCGTGCTGGAAGTGCCTGCACCGGCATCCGGTGTGATGCTGAAAATATTACGCCACGATGGCGATACGGTGGCCAGTGACGAGGTCATTGCCCAGATCGACACCGAAGGCACCCCGGAGATCAGCCCGATTCAGCTCAAGGCAGTGCCCGCACCCCAGGCGGCGGCGGCAGCCGCGCCAGTAGCCGCCGCGGCTGCCGGTAGCAAGAGTGGCGTTGCCATGCCCGCGGCCGCTAAGTTGCTGGCGGACAACAACCTGGCGATCAGTGCGGTATCCGGCACCGGCAAGGATGGCCGTGTTACCAAAGGAGATGTGTTGGCCGCCGTCGCGGTCCCTAAAGCCGCTGCTGCCCCGGTCAAAGCACCGGTGGCTGCATTGCCGCCTGTTGCCGCCTCTGCTCTGCCGTTAGGTGAGCGCCCCGAGCAGCGTGTGCCGATGAGCCGTCTGCGTGCCCGCGTAGCCGAGCGCCTGCTGCAGTCACAGTCGACCAATGCGATTTTGACCACTTTCAACGAGGTCAATATGGCGCCCGTGATGGAGATGCGCAAGCGTCTTCAGGACAAGTTCGAGAAAGAGCACGGCGTCAAGATCGGCTTTATGAGCTTCTTCGTCAAGGCGGCGGTGCATGCGCTAAAGAAATTCCCGATGCTCAACGCGTCGGTCGATGGCAACGACATCATTTACCATGGATACTTTGATATTGGCATTGCTGTAGGCTCGCCACGCGGTCTGGTCGTGCCTATTTTGCGTAATGCCGAGCAGATGAGCTTTGCTGATATTGAGAAGAAAATTGCCGAATACGGTGCCAAGGCCCGTGACGGCAAGATGAGCATCGAAGAAATGACCGGTGGCACCTTCACGATCAGCAATGGCGGCACTTTTGGCTCGATGCTGTCAACACCAATCATCAACCCGCCACAGTCTGCGATTTTGGGCGTGCATGCCACCAAAGACCGTGCGGTCGTAGAAAACGGTGTAGTTGTTGTGCGCCCCATCAACTACCTGGCCATGAGCTACGACCACCGCATTATTGACGGTCGTGAGGCCGTATTGGGTCTTGTGGCAATGAAAGAGGCGCTGGAAGATCCGATTCGCCTGCTGTTCGATATTTGATTTTTATGTAATACAGACATCATCAGGACTTGCCGAGCAAAACTGGTGACGCTATTGACCCGTCGCGCCGGCCCGACTATCTGTCGCGCCCATAGGCGGATTTTTTCAACTGATTGAGAGTGTTTTATGAGTAAGCAATTCGACGTGATCGTCATTGGCGGTGGTCCTGGTGGCTACATTGCCGCCATTCGTGCTGCACAACTTGGTTTTAATGTCGCCTGCATTGACGAGTGGAAAAACAGCAAGGGTGGCCCGGCACTGGGTGGTACCTGTACCAATGTGGGTTGCATCCCATCTAAGGCTTTGTTGCAATCGTCTGAGCATTTTGACCATGCCAGCCACCACTTTGTGGAACATGGCATTTCGGTTTCCGGTCTGAGTCTCGATATGGTCAAGATGATGGGTCGCAAGGACACCGTAGTTAAGCAAAACAATGACGGTATCCAGTACCTGTTAAAGAAAAACAAGGTGGCGTTTTTCCATGGTCGTGGCTCCTTTGTGAAGGCCGTTGAGGTCGGTTACGAGATCAAGGTGGCCGGTGCGACTGAAGAAAGCCTGATCGGCAAGCAGATCATTGTGGCCACCGGTTCAACCGCTCGGGCCTTGCCCGGAACGCCGTTTGATGAAGAACTGATTCTCTCCAACGAAGGCGCGTTGGCTCTGGGTGCAGTGCCTGAAAAACTGGGACTAATTGGCTCTGGCGTCATTGGGCTCGAGATGGGTTCGGTCTGGCGTCGTCTGGGCTCTGAAGTCACTATCCTGGAAGGTCTGCCGAAATTTCTGGGGGCCGTTGACGAGCAAATTGCCAAAGAAGCGCATAAGGCGTTTGTCAAGCAGGGTTTGAAGATTGAACTGGGCGTCAAGGTCGGGGCCATCAAGACCAGCAAAAAAGGCGTAAGCGTGGCCTGGACCGATGCCAAAGGCGCAGCCCAGACGCTTGACGTTGATAAACTCATTATCTCGATTGGCCGCATTGCTAACACGATCGGCCTGAACGCCGAGGCGGTTGGTCTGGCGCTTGATGAGCTTGGTGCAATTGTGGTTGACGAGCAATGTCGCGCCAGCCTGCCCGGTGTCTGGGCAGTCGGCGATGTGGTGCGTGGCCCGATGCTGGCGCATAAGGCTGAAGAAGAAGGCGTTGCTGTGGCTGAACGTATGGCCGGACAGCATGGGCATGTCAATTTCAATACCATTCCCTGGGTTATTTACACCAGTCCCGAGATTGCCTGGGTTGGCCAGAACGAGCAGCAACTCAAGGCTGCCGGTACCGCCTATAAGGCCGGGACGTTCCCGTTTTTGGCGAATGGACGGGCGCGGGCACTGGGAGACACTACCGGCATGGTCAAAATGCTGGCTGATGCCACCACCGATGAAATTCTGGGCGTACACATCGTTGGGCCGATGGCCAGCGAATTAATTGCCGAGTGTGTCGTGGCGATGGAGTTTCGTGCCAGCAGCGAAGACCTGGCGCGCATCTGTCACGCGCATCCCTCCCTGAGTGAGGCGACCAAGGAAGCCGCGCTCGCGGTGGATAAACGGACGTTGAATTTCTAAAGTCGGTATTCCTGGTGCAGTACCTTGGCGGGTGTTCACCGGGATAGTACAGCAGGATTAAGGGAATAGAAAATAACCAAAGTAACATTCGTCTCTGTCAAACAGCAGCAGTCCATAATCCCTGGTTTGCTACGCTTCGCTTGCAAAAACGATAAGTTATTAGATTGGGGCAGTCGCCCAGAATAGCTGTTTTATGTCAGTCAAAAAAGCCTACGAAGCTGAACTCGTCTCCCGGGGTTACACCGCTGACCCGGCGCAGTTGCGTGCGGTCGAGGCGCTCCAGAGGTGTGCCGATGAGTGGGCGATTTACAAGCAAAAACGCTCCAACCCGCTTAAGAAGCTGATCAACCGTCCCGCTATTCCGCGCGGCGTTTATATGTTTGGCGGGGTCGGGCGCGGTAAGAGTTTTCTGATGGACTGTTTTTTTAGCGTTGTCCCGCTAAAGCGGAAAACACGGCTCCACTTTCATGAGTTCATGCGTGAGGTGCATCGCGAATTGTCGGGTCTGCAGGGGACCGTCAACCCGCTAGATGTGCTGGCCAAACGGATTGCTAAAAAATACCGTTTGATTTGTTTTGACGAGTTTCACATCGCCGACATCACGGATGCCATGATTCTGCACCGCTTGCTGGCAGCCTTGTTTGACAACGGTGTCGGCTTGGTCACTACTTCCAATTTGATGCCTGATGAGTTGTACCCGAACGGCTTGCATCGGGACCGTATTCTTCCGGCGATTGCCTTATTGAATAAAAAGCTCGAGGTCCTTAATGTGGATAACGGCACCGATTACCGTCGCCGCACGCTGGAGCAACTCAAGCTTTATCACGTGCCGCTGGGTGCTGCGGCAGATGCTGCCATGCGCGATGCCTTTGAGCGACTGACAGAAAAGCAGGATGAAGATCCAGTCCTGCACATTGAAGCGCGCCAGATTCACGCTCGGCGCAAGGCCGGCGGCTTGGTCTGGTTTGACTTCAAGACTCTGTGCGGCGGTCCCCGTTCACAAAACGATTATCTTGAAATTGCCGCGCAATTTCATACAGTTATATTGAGTGATGTGCCGCATATGCCAGTGCGAATGGCCTCAGAGGCCCGCCGTTTCACTTGGTTGATCGATGTGCTTTACGACCGGCGCGTCA
>JBLHZH010000180.1:0-5503 GCA_047629695.1 Rhodoferax sp. | reverse complement strand
TGGCTGCCGCCCGGCTGGATGCTGCACAAAGTCTGCTGGCCCGTTATGAGGTCACGCGCGGTACTGGCGCCGTGCCGGGCAGTGTAATTGACGAAGCACAAAGTGGCGTAGCCCTGGCACGGATCGAAGTACGACAGGCCAACGAGGCGCTGGCTGACCGTGTGGTGCGCGCACCGTTTGCCGGTGTCGTCGGTCTGGCCGGGGTCGAGCCCGGTGACCGGGTGGCGCTTGGCAGCTTGATCACCACACTGGATGACCGGCGCAGTCTGCAGGTCGCGTTTGAGTTGCCTGAAGCCTATGCTGCCCGCTTGAAGCTGGGGCAGGCGCTTAACGTTGCCAACCCGGCGTTTGCGGGCCGCCGCTTTGAAGGGCAAATTACCGAGATTGATAGCCGCGTTGACAGCATCTCGCGGAATTTGCGGGTGCGCGCTACCGTGCCCAATCCCGAAGATATGCTGCGCCCGGGTATGTCGTTTCAGGTGCAGTTGATACTGCCGGGCAAGCGCTACGTGGCGGTGCCTGAACTGGCCTTGCAATGGGGGCGTGAAGGCGCTTTTGTGTGGGCCGTGCGAGATGGCAAGGCGGTGCAAGTGACCGTGCGTTCGGTGCGCCGTACGCGTTCGCTGGTCTTGGTGGATGGACGACTGGAGGTGGGTGAGCAAGTCGTAGTGGAGGGCGTGCAGCGCCTGCGCGCCGGCCGATCTGTGCTTGTGGCTGAAGCCGGCCCGACGTCTATTTTCAGTAGCACCCCGCCATGAGCGAAGACCAAGCAAGCGACCTGCCGGCCTTGTCCGTTCGCCGGCCCTGGCTGGTGATTGTGATTAATCTGCTGATCGTCATCGCCGGCATTGGCGCCTGGTTTGGAGTGGAGGTGCGTGAACTGCCCAACATCGATCGGCCGATTGTTGCCGTGCGCGCCGACTACCCCGGTGCCTCACCCGAAACACTCGATGTTGAAGTCACGCGGCTGATCGAGGGCGCTGCAGCCCGTGTGCCGGGCGTCTACCTGGTGCGCTCTGCCAGTGAAGAGGGCAACCTGCGTGTGATTCTTGAGTTCAACCCGAAGGTGGATTTGGTCACTGCTGCCAACGATGTGCGTGATGCCATTGCCCGCGTTGAGCGCAATCTGCCCGAGGGTCTCGAAAACCTTACCGTGGTCAAGGCCGATGCCGATGCCGAGCCGGTGCTGCAGTTGACTATTTCGAGCCGCAGCATGCCGATTGATGAGTTGTCGCGCCTGGTGGAAGACCGCATTGAGTCCGAGCTCGTTTCGGTGCCTGGTGTGGCCGATGTCAATTTGTTTGGTTCACGCCAGCGTGTCATGCGTGTGCGTGTCGACCCGTCGCGTCTGGCCGCGCATAACTTGGCGGTGGACGATGTGGCCACCTTGCTGCGCAGTGCCCGTGCCGATGTGCCGGCTGGCAGTCTGGCGTCGGCGCAGCAAGAGGTGCTGATACGCGCCAACGCTTCGGTCACTACGCCAGCGCAGATGCGGGCGCTGCGTCTTCGCCCCGGCTTGGCGCTGGGCGAAGTGGCCGAGGTGTTTTATGCCCAGGCCGATGCCACTTCTTATGTGCGCCTAAACGGGCGCAGCGTCATCAGTCTGGGCATTGTGCGACAGGCGCAGTCCAACAGCGTAGCCATTTCCGAAGGCGTGCGTGCGGTCGTGGCGCGCATCAACCAGCAGGGCGATGACCTGCAACTGACCGTGGTGTCGGATGACGCCATCTTTATCGGCAGTGCCATCCGCGAGGTGATGTGGAGCCTGCTCGGCTCGGTACTGATTGTGGTCGCCGTGGTGGGCATCTTTCTGGGTCAGTGGCGCGCCACCCTGGTGCCGGTAGTGGCGATCCCGATTGCTCTAATTGGCACGTTGGCCGCTATCTGGCTAATGGGCTTTTCCGTTAACCTGCTGACGCTGCTGGCGCTGTTGCTGGCCACCGGCCTGGTGGTGGACGACTCGATTGTGGTGCTGGAAAACATCCAGCGCCGCCGTGGTCAGGGCCTGGGACCACGCGCCGCTGCCGTGCTGGGCACGCGTGAGGTATTTTTTGCTATCGTCGCCACTACTGCCACGCTGGTCGCCGTGTTTGTGCCGATCTCGTTCCTGCCGTCGGCGGCGGGTCGCTTGTTTGCCGAGTTCGGTTTTGTCATGGCTTTTGCCGTGGCCCTCTCCTCGTTTGTGGCCCTAACGCTGGGGCCAATGATTGCTTCGCGCTTGCCCGAAGACCGACCACCCGGCCCGATCTGGCGGCGCTTGACGGCGTTCGGCATGTATGGCGTACGTGGTTACCAGCGTCTGCTGGCGCTATGTTTGCGTCAAGCTTGGGGTGTGCTGGCGCTCTGTCTGGTGTTGGCCGGCGCTGCGGCCTATCTGTTCACCCAGTTGGCGACCGAGTTGACCCCGGCAGAAGACCGTGGTGTGCTGTCAATTCGTATGGAGAGCCCGGATGGTGTTGGTTTAGCTTACACCGATCGTCAGCTAGAGCTGGCGCTGGCGGCGGTGACCCCGCTGCGTGATGAAGGGCTGGTGGAAAACGTGTTCACCATTACCGGTCGCTATGATTTGAACCGGGGTGCGATTACGGCACCTCTCATTGACTGGGGTCAGCGCAATGTGTCACAGGCGGTGCTCGCCGCGCGCGTGCAAAAAACGCTTGACGGCCTGCCTGGCGCGCGTGTGCGAATTCGCAGCGGCAACAGTCTGGGCGTGGGTGGTGGCGGCGACGGCAGTGTGCAAATGGCACTAACCGGGGATAATTACGCGCTGATCGCCGAGGCCGCCTATGCCTTTGCCGCCGCGATCGAACAAGACCTGCCAAGCCTGCGCGATGTACGAGTTAACTATAGCGCCTCGCAGCCGCAACTCACCTTGCGTGTAGACCGCCAGCGAGCCACTGAACTGGGCGTTGCCGTAGGAGGGCTGGATACCGTGCTGCGCGCCTTGGTGGACGGTACCGAGGTGGCCGAACTCACGGTTAATGATCGCAACGTGCCCATCATGCTGGAGAGCAGCGCACGCGGCGCTACCAGCCCGCAGGATTTGTTGATGTTGATGGTGCGTGCTAACGACGGGCGACTGGTTTCCTTGTCGCAGTTTGTGAGTTTTGAAGAAACCGCTATTCCGTCGGAGTTGCAGCGCTTCGCGCAACGCCGCGCCGTCCAGCTCAGTGCGGTCACCGTTGACGGCGTACCGTTGCAACAGGCGGTCAATGACCTGCGCGCGCTGGCAGCGCGTAAATTGCCTTCCGGCATGGGTCTGATGTTTCGGGGTGACGCAGCTACGCTAGAGCAGACTGGGAACGACGTGGGGGTGACTTTTGTTATTGCGCTGCTGGTGGTCTTTTTGGTGCTGGTGGCACAGTTTGAAGGGGTAACCAGCGCCGCTGTAGTCTTGATTACGGTGCCGTTCGGACTGGCAGCAGCGGTGTTTGCAATGTGGCTCAGTGGCACTTCGCTCAACATCTACAGCCAGATTGGTCTGTTGCTGCTGGTCGGTGTGATGGCCAAGAACAGCATTCTGATGGTTGAGTTTGCCGACCAGTTACGCGACGCCGGGCGCAGCGTGCCCGAGGCCGCGAAAGAGGCGGCGGTGACGCGTTTGCGTCCCATCATGATGACCATGGCTTCCACCGTGTTGGGCGCCGTGCCTTTGTTGTTGGGCAGTGGTGCTGGCGCCGAGTCTCGCGCCTCCATTGGCTGGGTGATTTTTGGTGGGTTGTCATTGGCGGCCCTGTTCACCCTGTTTCTCACGCCGGTGGTTTACCTGGGTATTGCCCGTTTTGCCAAGCCACGCGCCGACCAGAGCGAGCGCCTGGCGCAGGAGATGAAGTCGGCTGCTGCCGCTGCGTCAGGAGAAGTCTCTTGAGCGCGGCCGTGCGTCGTTTGGCTGTCACCCCGGTGCGGCTGTTGCTGCTAAGTACCACTTTGTTGATGGCCGGTTGCGCTCAACCCGGCCCGGGGGTCTCCGTGTCAGCGCCGGCGCTGCCGACGCAAGGCCTGCTTGATGCGTCCGCTTTCAGTGCGGCTACGCCGGCACCCGCGCCGACCGAGGCCGATATGAACTGGTGGCAGCGTTTTAATGACCCGGCGCTGGCCGATTGGGTGGCGCGGGCGCTGGCAGCCAATGGGGACATGGCCATCGCCTCGGAACGGGTGCAGCAGGCCCAGGCCTTGTTGCAACGGGTACGGGCGCAGCGTGGTGTTCGACTGGGTGCCCAGGCTGACAGCGTAGTACAACTGCAACTTGAAGGGCGTGAGCGACGCCTGCAGCCCGGCGCCGCGCTGACACTTGATTTTGATATGGATCTCTGGGGTGGTCTGCAACAGGCCGAGCGCTCGGCGGCTGCCGGTGTACTGCGCAGCCAGGATCTGGCGCAGGCCGCACGCCTGGCGGCGGCTGGCCTGACGGCCCGCGCCTATATTGAATGGCAACTGGCGCTGCAGGATCACCGTCTGCTGGGCGTAGGGCTGGCCTTGCAGCGTGAGGCGTTGCGCGTGGTGTCGGTTCGGGTGGAGGCCGGCCTGTCGCCGGTGCTGGACCGCGACCGAGCGCAGGCCGAACTCGCCGCCACGCAAGCCGAACAGGCCAGCGCTGGTGTGCGCATTGGTCAGTCGGTGGCGGCGCTGCAGGTGCTGGCAGGACAACGCCCGCAGCCGCCGGCGCTGCACCTGATTAGCAGTGGTGACAAGCCCCGGCGTCTGCCCGCACTCGTGGGTGCGCAACCGCTAGTGCGTCCACTGGATCTGCTGCGCCTGCGCCCCGATCTGCGAGCGGCAGAACAGACCCTGATCGCGGCTGCGGCCAACATTGGCGTGGCCGAAGCCGCGTTGCGTCCCAGTCTGCGTCTGCCGGGCACGCTGATTTTTGGTGCGGCCGTGGCCGGTGCGGGTGTCTTTGAACTGGTCAGTGCCACGCTGGCTGTGGTGCTCGACGTTACGCTCTATGACGGCGGCGCTGGCAGATCGATGGTGGACGCCGCGCGTTCACGGGTCCGCGAAGCGGCGCTGCTCTACCGTCAGACGTTATTGCTGGCGCTGCAGCAGGTGGAAGGCGCCCTGCTGGCAGAGCAAGGCGCCCAGGTGCGCATCGGCGCCCGCGAGCGCGCCAGTCAGGCTGCCCAGGCAGCCGAAGCCCAGGCCCAAACGCTGTACCGTGCCGGCTTGGTGGGCTTTCTGGATGTGGTCGAGGCTCAGCGCAGCGCCCTCAGCAACCAGCGCGCGCTGCTGCAGGCGCAAGCCGATGCCGCAGCGGCCGCTGTTGTTGTTTTTGAGGCAATGGGTTTGATTTAACCGGATGAGCGGAGCCGTAGGATGGCCAGAACCCAAATGGTCAACCCAATCAATATTTGCTAAGTCGTTTGGCGAGCAAACCACGGGCTAGCCAGCGTACGGCCAGAGCCCAGCAAGCTAAACCAGACAAGGCTGGCAGTGCAGGCGCCGACCACAAACCAGTTCCGCAGCGCCTGCCAGCCATAAACGGCCAGAAAGGCGGCGCCGAGCA
>JBLHZH010000179.1:0-5536 GCA_047629695.1 Rhodoferax sp. | reverse complement strand
CTCGGCTGCATTATCCAAAAAGTAGCGATCATGGGTAATCGCCACCACGGTGCCCGGGTAGCGCGACAGGAACTGCTCCAGCCAGTCAACCGATTCGGCGTCCAAGTGATTGGTGGGCTCATCCAGCAGCAGCATGTCGGGCTTGGACAGCAACAGGCGACACAGGGCGACCCGGCGTTTTTCGCCGCCCGACAACAGACCCACTTTGGCATCCCAGGACGGCAGACGCAAAGCGTCGGCGGCAATTTCCAACTGGTGCTCGGAGTCGGTGCCGGCGTTGCCAATGATGGCTTCCATTTTGGCCTGCTCTTCAGCGAGGGCATCAAAATCGGCGTCTTCTTCGCCGTAAGCGGTATAAATTTCTTCCAGACGGGCTTTGGCGGCAAAAACATCGCCCATGCCTTCTTCGACGCTTTCGCGCACGGTCTGGTCCGGATTCAATTGAGGCTCTTGCGGCAGGTAACCAATGTTCAGACCAGCCATGGGCACCGCTTCGCCTTCAAATTCCTTGTCAACACCGGCCATGATTTTGAGCAGGGTGGATTTGCCCGAACCATTGGTGCCCAGAACGCCAATCTTGGCGCCCGGAAAGAAGCTGAGAGAAATGTCTTTGAGGATGAATTTTTTCGGCGGAACAATCTTGCCGAGATGGTTCATGGAAAATACGTATTGGGCCATGTGTCTTGAATCGTGGTTGGAACTGTAAACCTGACATTATCGACGCATGCCCCGTTTTGCCCCGAAACCACATCACGCTGGCGTCTACAACTTCAACTTATTGAGGCATTGCACAACGTTGTCAGGGTAACAATGCATACCATGCGACAATATGATTAATTGCGGAGCTTCAGTTGCCTGCAATGCCAGCACCTTGCTGGGAACGATGCCTAGCGCAGACGTTCACCCCTTAACCCATCTGCCTTGACTGATTTGGTGTTTTCAACACCAAGCGGGCCGATGCCACAGCGCCCAGGATAGGCGCCAATCTATGAACTTTGAAGAATTAAATCTGGCTCCGGCCATTGTCAAGGCTGTGCTTGAGCAAGGCTATGAGACCCCTACTGCCATTCAGGCACAGGCGATCCCACTGGTACTAGAGGGGCATGACTTGCTCGGTGGTGCCCAGACCGGTACCGGTAAAACAGCGGCTTTTGTGCTGCCCATGCTGCACAAACTTAGCACCGGTGAGGCCCCTCGTAATAAATTTGGTGGCACCGGCATCCGTGCCTTGGTGCTGACACCCACGCGCGAACTCGCGGCTCAGGTCGAAGAGTCGGTGCAGACCTACGGTAAGTACCTGGAACTCTCATCAACCGTGATTTTTGGCGGTGTTGGTATGAACCCCCAGATCAGCCGCGTCAAAAAAGGCGTGGATATTCTGGTGGCGACACCAGGACGCCTGCTGGACCTGCTGCAACAAGGCGTGCTGGATTTGGGCCAAGTGCAAATGCTGGTGCTCGATGAAGCCGACCGTATGCTGGACATGGGCTTTATCCATGATGTGAAAAAAGTACTTGCCGTAGTGCCCAAAGACAAGCAGAGTCTGCTGTTTTCGGCCACCTTCAGCGACGAAATTCGCGATCTCGCAGCTACCCTGCTGAAAAATCCGCAAAGTGTGCAAGTCACGCCCCGCAACACTACAGTGCAACGCATCACACAGGTGATTCACCCGGTCGGTCGCGGCAAGAAGAAAGCCTTGCTGGCCCACATCATCCAGGAACATAACTGGAGCCAGGTACTGGTCTTTACCCGGACCAAATTTGGCGCCAACAATGTCGCCGAATTTTTGACTAAAAACGGTATTCAGGCTATGGCGCTGCACGGCAACAAAAGCCAGTCGGCACGCACCCAGGCTCTGCAAGGCTTCAAGAGCGGCGACATTCGTGCCCTGGTGGCCACTGACATTGCCGCCCGCGGCATTGACATTGACGACCTGCCACACGTGGTCAACTATGAAATCCCCAATGTCTGCGAAGACTATGTGCACCGCATCGGCCGTACCGGTCGCGCCGGTGCCGATGGCACGGCCTCCAATTTGGTGTGCCTGGACGAAGAAGGTTTCATGCAAGCCATCGAACGCTTCACCAAGCAAAACATTCCTGTTGAAATTGTCGAAGGCTTCATGCCTGAGCCCGGTGAAAAGGCCGAACCCATCGCCATGGGTCGCCAGACCGTTTGGGGTGGTGCAGGCAAACCGCCAAGTCGCGATGTCATGATGGCGGCTGGCAAGGCAGCCCGCACTGAAATGCTGACCCGTGTTCGCGAAAACAAGACGGCCCAGGGTGGCCCGGCTGGTGGCGGACGCAGTGGTAACGGCGGCGGCAATGGCGGTGGTCACCGCAGTGCCGGCCCGCGCAGTCACAGCCCAACCGGGGAGCAGGCCGCACGCGGCCCTCGTCCGGCACAAGGCCGCGGTGGCAATGGCGGTGGTTACGGTGGCGGCAACGGCAACAGCGGTGGTGGCGGTTACGGTGGCAATGGCGGCGGCAACTCGGCGCCCTCACGCCCCAGCCAGAGCCAGCCGGATCCGATGCGCACCAGCGTCGACATGATGGCTGAGCGCGGCGCCCGCCGCAGCTTTGGTGGCGGCAACCGCAACGGTGGCGGTGGTGGCGGCTTTGGTGGTGGTGCGGGTGGCCGCAGCACCGGTGGTGGTGGCGGTTACGGCGGCGGCAACGGCGGTTCGCGCGGCTCCTTCAACCGCTAACCACGTCAATCAATGGTTTTCTGCGGTCCGTGTCACGGGCCGCAGCCGCCAGGCAGAGCGGGCCCCGGCCCCGACTGCCAGGCCGACGGTCCAAAAGACCACAGAGACCCCGACGACCGCCCCGGCTGTGCCAAACAGCAGCGGCATCAACACACTGGATGCGTTGATCGTCATGAGTCGCAAACCCAACGCTTCTCCTTGCCGCGCCTGCGGCGTTATCTGGTGCAAGGTACTCATGATCATGGGTTGCACCGAGCCCAGTACCAACCCCAGCAGCACAGAGCAAATTCCCATGGCCAGTGGTGTCAACATCAGCGGGTAAATTGCAAATAAAAGCGCTGTCATTAGCATCGCTGAAGTCACGATGACCCACTCGCGCACCCGTGCGGCAAACAGAGGCAGCAACACCCGCACCAGCGTCGCCGCCAAGGCAAAAGAGCCCAGAATGATGCCGATGACTGACGCACTAAAACCTCTTTCGTGCCCCAGTACCGGCACCACAAAGGTATGCACATCCCAGCACGACGACAGCAACCAGTTCACCAGCATCAAGCGGCGCATCATTGGTTCTCGCAACAGGTCCCACGTTTTATAGGATGCGGCGCCCGGCTTGCGCTCCACCGGCGCAAGCTCGACCGTGCGACGAATCCAGAACCAAGTCGCAAGCGGCAACAGGGCCAGCAGCAAAAAAGCAGCGCGAAAGCCACTGTGGTCGATCAGCAACCCGGCTGTCAACGGTCCAATAAAGTTGGAGATGGCCGGACCGATGGACAACCAGCTGAATACTTTTTTAAGTTCGGTGGCATTTTGGGCGGCGCGCCCGACATGGCGCTGCAAAGAGATCGACGCCACGCCGGTGGCCCCTCCTGTCATTAAGGCACTTAAACACAAGACCTCAAAAACCGGAAAAGCAAACGCCAGTGTGGCACCCAACGACGCCGCCACGACACAAAAACCCACCGGACGCCTCAACCCATGCCGGTCGGCATAGCGCCCGGCCGGCAAGGCCAGGAACACCTGAGTCAGGGCAAACAAAGCCAATAAAAACCCCACCGCCAGCGGGCTATAGCCTTCGCGCAGGGCCAGCAGCGGTGCGGCAAGACGCATACCCGCCATACAGGCGTGCAGGCAGACATGACCGGCAATTAGCCGTGCCAGCGCAAACCGCAGGGACTGCGCTTCTGCCGAGTCAGCGCTCATGGGCGCCCGACCTGTGCATCAGTGTCAAAGTCCTTGTCCAGCGGAATCAGGCCCAGCACCTCGGGCTCGGACACCGCCTCGACTTTTTTCAGGGCCCGCCCCATGGCCCGGCTGCGCACCTCGGCACTGTCAAGCGTCTTCAGCACGGTCTCGGTTTGCGACTTCACCTTGGCCAGCACGTCGCCAAACTTACCAAACTCGGTTTTAACAGCGCCCAACACCTGCCAGACTTCGCTGGAACGTTTCTCCAGCGTCAACGTACGGAAACCCATTTGCAGCGAACTCAGCATGGCGAGCAAGGTGGTGGGCCCCGCCAGCGTGATGCGGTGGTCACGCTGCAGCGCCTGCATCAAACCCGGGCGACGCAGCACCTCGGCATACAAACCTTCGGTGGGCAAAAACAGAATGGCGAAGTCGGTGGTGTAAGGCGGCTCGATGTATTTATCAGAAATCGACCGGGCCTCCAGCCGAATGCGGGTCTCCAGCGCCTTACCCGCAGCCTCGGCACCCAGCACATCGGCTCGGCCCTGCGCATCCAACAGACGCTCGTAGTCCTCATTCGGGAACTTGGCATCAATCGGCAGCCACAACGGCTGATCTGGCCCGGATTGACCCGGCAGCCGGATGGCAAAGTCGACTACATTTTTACTGCCAGGGCGGGTCGCAACCTGTGCCACATACTGGTCTGCCACAAAGACCTGCTCCAGCAGGGAGGCTAGTTGCGCCTCGCCAAAAATACCTCGGGTCTTGACGTTGGTCAACAAGTGCTTGAGGTCGCCCACACCGGCCGCCAGCGTCTGCATCTCGCCCAGGCCCTTGTGCACCTGCTCAAGCCGGTCGGCAACCTGTTTGAAGCTCTCGCCCAAACGGGTGTGCAAGGTGGCTTGTAACTTTTCATCGACGGTGGCGCGCATCTCGTCGAGTTTGCTGGCGTTCGTGCTCTGCAATTGCAGCAACTGCTTTTCAAGTGTTTCACGTACTTCATTCATGCGCCGCGCGTTGGACTCACTCAAGCCGGACAGTTGCTGGGTCAGCGTGTCGGACAGCGTCTTTTGCAGCAGGTTTAGTTGCTGGGCAAAGGCCTCAAACTGCGTATTTTGGGTGCGAGCGGCCTGTGCGCCCTGCTGCACCAATGACTGCTGGAAAGTCGCCAGGTTGTGCGTGAGCTCCTGACGCCCGCCGCGCGATGACTCGCTGATCTCACGACGCAACTCACGCTCCAGGCGTTCCAGCCCCAGCGATAACGTACTGCCACGGCCCGACCGGAGCGCCAACCACACTAGCCCCAAACCATTTAAGGCAACCAGTGCCAACAGCCACCAAAGCAAAACATCATTCAAGTCAATTTCTCCTAGGGTCGCTATTGTTGTTCAAAAAATTTACCCGTACAGGAGCAGGCACTTTGTCTCCAGAATCAATAAAAATCATACCAACAGTCGTTAAAATTAATCACCACCGATTCTTTTTCACCATGTCAACATCAACATCAACGTCCGATCAGCAGCCTCTCGGGCCCAAGCGGCCACAGCAAGCACCTACGGCTACTCAGATTGTCCAGCCACAGTTGAATTTTCGGAACATGTGAATGCGCTTTCGTGAACGCCTGCGTACCCTCATCCCCAGTCGTCA
>JBLHZH010000178.1:0-5541 GCA_047629695.1 Rhodoferax sp. | reverse complement strand
CTGCCCGGTGTCCAAGCCTGGATCGACGGTGCACTGGCCGAGCAGGACTTTCTGGCTTTTGAAGAACCTTACCGCCTGACCCGCTGATATGCAAATCTACATGGTTGGCGGCGCCGTACGCGATACTTTACTCGGTCTTAGGGTCAAGGATCGCGACTGGGTCGTTGTTGGGGCTACGCCTGAGACCTTGATGGCCCAGGGCTTTTTGCCGGTAGGCAAAGACTTTCCAGTTTTTTTACACCCTGTCAGCCATGAAGAATATGCACTGGCTCGCACTGAGCGCAAGACCGGCCCGGGCTACCACGGTTTTGTCGTCCACGCTGCACCCAATGTCACATTGCGAGACGATCTGGCGCGACGTGACCTGACCATCAACGCCATTGCCGTCGAGGCTACAACCAAGGGCAACGGAACCCAGTTTGACGTGCAAACCACGCCTGAATCTGACACTTGGCAGACCGAGGGCGCACTGGTAGACCCGTTTGGCGGTCAGCAGGACCTGCGGCACAAGGTGTTTCGCCACGTCACCGCTGCCTTTCGTGAAGACCCAGTACGCATCCTGCGCGTGGCGCGGTTGGCGGCCCGCTTTGCCGACTTCACGGTCGCACCCGAAACCTTGCGACTGATGCGCGAGATGGTCGACCAAGGCGAGACCGATCACCTGGTGGCCGAGCGCGTCTGGCAGGAAATTGCCCGGGGCCTGATGGAGGACACCCCCTCGCGTGTGCTCCAGGTGCTGCGCGACTGCGGTGCACTGGCCACGCTGTTACCCGAGGTTGACCGGCTGTGGGGCGTGCCGCAGCGTGCCGACTACCATCCGGAAGTCGATACTGGCTACCACCTGCTCTTGGTGCTCGACATGAGCGCCCGCCTGCAAGCGCCGTTGGCAGTGCGTGTGGCCTGCCTGTTTCATGACTTGGGCAAGGGCACGACGCCGGCCCATATTCTGCCGCGCCACACAGGCCATGAGGAGCGCAGTGCGCGCCTGCTCAAAGGCGTGTGCGACCGGCTGCGCCTGCCCACCGACTGCCGCGAACTGGCCGATGTGGTGGCACGCGAGCACGGCAACATTCACCGTAGCAGCGAATTTGATGCCGCCGCACTGGTGCGTCTGCTGCAACGCTGCGATGCCTTTCGCAAGCCGGACCGCTTTGGTCAGATTTTGCTGGCCTGCGAATGCGATGCACGCGGACGCCTCGGGCTGGACGAGTCCTCCTATCCGCAACGCACCCGGCTCGCTACCGTATTGACGTCCGCCCAGGGAGTCGCGACTGACTTGATAGCGCAAAACGCCATGGCCAGCGGGCTGGGCGGCAAAAATATCGGCGATCTGATCCACCTCGCCCGGGTTGAGGCGGTGCGCGCCGCGCTGTAGCGTATGAGGGCTTGTTATGCTCAAGCCATGTCAAGTTTACTGATTGTTGAAGACGACGAATTGTTGCGCGATGCGCTGGATGCCCAGTTGTGTCAGGCCGGCCATAGCGTCACTCCGGCTGCCGACGGCGCCCAAGCCCTGGCTCTGCTCGAAGTCCAGCGCTTTGACGCGGTGATTCTCGACCTGGGCCTCCCCAAAGTCAGCGGCATGGACGTGCTGCGTTGGACCCGGCGGCGCTTTCCGGCCCTGCCGGTGCTGGTGCTGACCGCCTGTGACGGTATCGACGACCGAGTGCAAGGCCTCAATGCCGGTGCCGACGATTACCTGACCAAGCCCTTCAGCATGGCCGAGCTGCAGGCCCGTCTGGGCGCCATGCTGCGGCGTGCCCGTCTGCCGGCCTTTGGCGGCTCACTCGAACTTGCAGGCCACGGCCAACGCCGGCTGCGGGTCGACGCTACGCTGCCCCAGGCCTGGCTTGACGATGAGGCGCTAGAACTCACCCAGCGTGAGTGGGCCCTATTGTCCCTGCTGGTGAGCCATGCCGGCCAAGTCGTGAGCCGCGAGGACGTGCTGACGGTCTGGCAGTCCGAGCCCAGCGACAACGCCAGCGCCGGCTCCAACGCGCTGGAAGTGTATATCCACCGCCTGCGCCGCAAGCTCGACGACTCCGGTCTGAACATCCGCAATGTGCGCGGCCTGGGCTATATGCTCGACGGCACCACGTCATGAAGCGGGCCGGGCTGTCGCTCAAACGGCAGTTGCTACTGTGGTTATTACTGCCCCAGTTGCTGCTGTGGCTGGTCGGCGGTGCCCTGACCTACCGGATCGCGCTGAGTTACACAGCAAAAGGCGTTGACCAAGCTTTGACGCAATCCGTGCGGTCCCTGGCGCGCCAGGTCAAACCCATGGGCTCGGGCCTGATGATCGACTTTCCGCGGGCTGCGCAGGACATTCTGGAGCAGGACCCAAAAGACCGGGTAAGCTATATGGTGTCCTCTCCGCCCGGCCGATTTTTGCTCGGTAACGACAAACTGCCCAAGCCGCCCGCAGACGTACCGGCAATCGTTGGCCAGCCCCTGCTTTACAACGTCACGCTGGACGGCAAACCTATGCGACTGGCACTGCTTGACCTCAACTATGGCGAGTCCCCAGTGCCGCAGATTTTGCGCGTACAGGTGGCCAAAGGCCTGACGGTGCAACAGCGTATGGCGACCGAACTGGTGACCGACATTGCGCTGCCACTGCTGCTGCTGAGCGCCGTGCTGAGTGTGCTGGTCTATGGCGGCGTGTCACGCGGCCTGCGCCCGTTAAAGCGGCTGCAAGCCCAACTGGGTGACCGGCGTGAGCTCAGCCTGAGCGCCTTATCCCCGATCGAAATGACACAGGCACCACAAGAGGTCCGCGCCCTGGCGGCGGCTGTCAACCAGTTGCTGTCCGCCGTGCGACGCAGCCTGGGTCAGGAAAAGCGTTTTCTGAACGACGCGGCGCACCAACTGCGCACTCCGCTGGCCGGTCTGATCAGCCAGACGGAACTGGCACTGCAGGAATCCGACCCCCAAGCCTTGCGCATGCGCCTGGCCAAGGTGCTGGCCGGCGCCCAGCGCAGCGCCCACCTAGTGCACCAACTGCTGACGCTGGCACGCAACGAAGCCGAGGTACGGTTGCACAAGCTGGATGCCGCCGCCCTGGCGCGCGAAGTAGCACGGGAATGGACGCCACGTGCCATGGCAGCCGGTATTGACCTCGGTTACGAAGGTCCAGACAACCTGCAGGTGGAGGCCGAAAAACTATTGCTGCAAGAGGCCCTGAACAACTTGCTGGACAACGCGATCCGTTACGCCGGCCCGGGCAGCGTGGTGACACTGCGCGTCACGCGCCAGGCTGGCCAGGCGCTACTGGAAGTTGAAGACAATGGCCCCGGCCTGTCGCCAGCCGATCTTCAACATGTCTTTGAGCGTTTCTGGCGCGCCAGCGAACTGCCCGGCGGCTGCGGCTTGGGACTTGCCATCGTGGCCGAAATCGCACAACGCCATGGCGGCAGTGCCGCCGCCCTGGCGCTGCAACCGCAAGGCCTGCGCATCAGAATCAGCCTGCCCTTGAGGCCCAAAGCAGACGACTAAAATGGAGCACTGCCCACGCCTCTCCAACGACTATCGCCCTCCTTTGAAAACGACCTCCGATAACAGCCAAGCGCCGCCGTCCTCCGAGACTGATCTACGGACGCTCAACCAACAGCTACTGGAAAAATCCCAGCTGTTGCAAACTACGCTGGCCAGCATCAGCCAGGGCATTTTCATGCTGGATGCGCAACAACGCGTCATCACCTTCAACCCCCGGGCCTGCGAGTTGCTGGACTTGTCGCCCGCCTTTCTGGCAACTGGCCCGAATCTGCAGGAAATCACCCTGCACCAAACGGCCCGAGGCGACTTTGGACCCGACGCCCATCTGGTAGAAAGCAAGGCGCGCAACTATGTCACGTCAGGCGGTCAAACTCCGGTACCCAGCCAATTTTTACGCACTACCCAGAGCGGTATCACGCTCGAAATCAAAACACAGTTGCTGCCCAACGGTGGCATGGTGCGTACCTTCACCGACGTCTCGGACTACGTACGGGTCGAGGCAGAGGGCAAACGCCTGAACCGGTTGCTGGACGCCACCCAGTCAATTGCCAAGGTGGGAGGCTGGGATGCCGACATTGCCAACAACCAGGTGGTCTGGACCACCGGTATTTACCGCATGCTCGACACCTCAGCGCAAGACTACAGACCGACACCCGACAGCGCCAGGCAGTTTTTCACCCCGACCTCACGCGCGCTGATCAAGGACTCTTATGCCGGTTTTGTTGATTCGCCGCGCTCGCATGATCTGGAGCTTGAAATGGTCACCGCCACCGGGCGCCACATTTGGGTTCACGCCATGGGCAGCACCATCTGGGAGAACGGCCGGGCGGTGCGACGCACGGCGGTGCTGCAAGATATCACCGAGCGCAAGCAGGCCGAAATCGCCTTGCGAGAAAATGAAGAACGCTGGAAGCTGGCACTAGAGAGCACTGGCGATGGCGCCTGGGATTGGCATATTCAGGACGACAAGGAGTTTTTCTCGCCCCGCCTGATCGAAATGTATGGCTATGAGCAGCACGAGATCAGCCACCGGCCCGAAGAATTCATCAGCCGCATCCACCCCGATGACCGGGCACAAATGCAGCGCGACCAGCAGGCCCACCTGGCCGGACGGACCGCCACCTACGCCAATGAACACCGCGTGCGCTGCAAGGACGGTAACTGGAAGTGGGTGCTGACCCGCGGCATACTGATACGCCGCGACGCCCAGGGCCGGCCAGAGCGAATGACGGGCACCCACACCGACATCAGCAGCCGCAAAAAATCAGAAGCATTAATCTGGCAAAAAACCCACTTTGATACTCTTACCGGCCTGCCCAACCGCTGCATGCTGCGTGACCGACTGGACCAGGAAATCAGGAAAAGCCGCCGCGACAGCAAACAAATTGCCCTGCTGTTCATTGACCTAGATCACTTTAAGGAGGTCAATGACAGCTTGGGTCACGACAGCGGTGACCAGTTGCTGATTGAAGCCGCCCGGCGCATTCAGCGCTGTGTGCGGGCTTCCGACACCGTGGCCCGTATGGGGGGCGACGAATTCACCGTCATACTGACCGACTTGGCCGATGCCTGCTCCCTTGAGCATACGCTGCAAAAACTGCTGCACACACTGGAGGTGGTGTTCCAACTCGCCGACAAACAGGTATTTGTCTCTGCCAGTATCGGTATTACGATCTACCCGCTGGATGGCACTAAAATTGAAGACCTGTACCGAAACGCCGACCAGGCCCTGTATGTCGCCAAGGATGCCGGGCGCAATCGCTTCAGCTTCTTTACCCCGGCACTGCAAGAGGCCGCGCAAACCCGGGTACGACTGGCCACTGACTTGCGCGCAGGTCTGTCCAATCAGCAATTCAGGGTAGTCTACCAGCCGATTGTGGAGATGGCCACGGGCTCGATTCACAAGGCCGAAGCCTTAATCCGCTGGCAACACCCGACGCGTGGCTTGATCAGCCCGGCCGAGTTTATTCCGATTGCCGAGACCAGTGGCCTGATTATCGAAATCGGTGAATGGGTGTTCCAGCAGGCAGCCAGCCAAGTCCGGCA
>JBLHZH010000177.1:0-5544 GCA_047629695.1 Rhodoferax sp. | reverse complement strand
TTTCGATCGATTTCTAGGCTTTGACAGTATAAGGCGGGGGCCTGCACTCCAATTGCTGCACCGCTTCGCTTGCCCTGCACCGGATGACTTAGGTGAATTCCAATTAAAGGGTTAACCCTTATTTAACAAAGGTTGCACCTCACATAAAATTTCGAAAATTTACTCTGTAAAAAGGTGCAACCATGTCCACAGTCACGCTCGGCCTCAAAGTTGATGAAATGCTTAGAACCCGTATCCGGGAGGCCGCCATCCAGCAAGGCAGGACGCCGCACTGGCTCATAAAACAAGCTGTTTTACAGTATGTTGAACGGATTGAACGCGGTCAATCTCCATTAGGTAAAACCCTTGATTCAGAAGGTATAACCCAGACTAGTCAGAGTGATGCCGAAGAATCCGACACGCCGACTACGACTGCTTTGCACGACCAGCCAGTACAACCTTTTCTGGATTGGGCGCAACACGTGTTACCCCAGACCGATTTGCGCGCTGCCATCACGGCAGCTTGGCACCGGCCGGAAATCGAGTGTCTGCCGATATTGGTGCAACTGGCGAACACAAGCGATGCCACGCAGCGCAGCGCCATCGACCGGGTTGCCACCCAGTTGGTTGAAGGGCTGCGGAGCAAAAAAGACGCCAGTGGCGTAGAGGCGCTGGTACAGGAGTTTTCGCTCTCCAGCCAAGAGGGCGTAGCGCTGATGTGCCTGGCCGAGGCGCTGCTGCGCATTCCTGACAATGCGACGCGCGACGCGCTGATTCGCGACAAGATCAGCCACGGCGACTGGCATTCACACTTGGGCAATTCACCTTCTATGTTTGTCAATGCGGCCGTCTGGGGCCTGATGCTGACCGGCAAGCTGACCTCCACCAGCAGCGAAAAAAGTCTGGCCAGCTCACTAACCCGCCTGATCGGCAAGGGCGGCGAGCCGTTGATCCGTCAGGGCGTGCACCGCGCCATGAAACTCATGGGTGAGCAGTTTGTGACCGGCCAGACCATTTCCGAAGCGCTGGCCAACAGCCGCTCGCTGGAAAAAGCAGGGTTCCGTTACTCCTATGACATGCTGGGTGAAGCCGCCACCACCGAGGCCGATGCTGAGCGCTATCTGGCGTCTTACGAGCAGGCAATTCACGCTATCGGCAAAGCCTCGCACGGGCGTGGTATCCACGAAGGACCGGGTATTTCCGTCAAACTCTCGGCCCTGCACCCGCGTTACAGTCGGGCCCAGCGCGAGCGTGTCATGAGCGAGTTGCTGCCCCGCTTGCTGCAACTCACGCAGTTGGCGCGCCAGTATGACATCGGCCTCAACATAGACGCCGAAGAGTCCGACCGGCTGGAACTCTCGCTCGACTTGCTGGAGGGCCTGTGCTTCGCCCCTACGCTCAAGGGCTGGAACGGCATCGGCTTTGTGGTGCAGGCCTACCAGAAACGCTGCCCCTTTGTGCTCGACTACATGATTGATCTGGCCCGGCGCAGTGGCCACCGGCTGATGGTGCGTCTGGTCAAGGGCGCCTACTGGGACAGCGAGATCAAGCGCGCGCAACTGGACGGTCTGGACGGCTACCCGGTCTTTACACGCAAGGTCCACACTGATGTGTCTTACCTGGCCTGCGCCCGTAAGTTGCTGGCCGCTCCCGACGCGATCTACCCCCAGTTTGCCACCCATAACGCGCAGACAGTTTCTGCCATCTATCACATGGCCGGCCATAACTATTACAGCGGCCAGTACGAGTTCCAGTGCCTGCACGGCATGGGCGAACCCCTCTACGACCAAGTCACCGGCACCCTGGCCAACGGCAAACTGGGCCGTCCCTGCCGCATTTACGCGCCAGTCGGCACACACGAGACGCTGCTCGCCTACTTGGTACGCCGCCTGCTAGAGAACGGCGCCAACACCTCGTTTGTGAATCGAATTGGCGATACCAATGTATCGGTCGCCGAGCTCGTGGTTGACCCCGTGCTGGAGGCACAACAAATCGAAATAGACGCCGGCCAACTGGGCGCGCCCCACCCAAAAATCGGCTTACCACGCCAGATGTTTGCCGACCTAGGTGACCAGTCGCGCCTGAATTCGGCGGGCTTGAACCTGGCTCATGAGCAGCAACTGGCCTCGCTGGCGGTCGCCCTGCTATGCAGCACCCAGGGGCACTACACGGCCGCTCCCAGTGTGACAGCGGCGGCATCGCCGGTTTCACCGGACAACGCTGCGGCTGAAGGTTGGCAGCCGGTACTGAACCCGGCCGACACGCGCGACCAGGTCGGCTGGGTGCGTCCGGCTACGGCCATTGAGGTCGAACTGGCGGTAAGCCGTGCCGCCCGCGCCGCGCAAATCTGGCAGGGCACACCGACGCAAGAACGTGCCGCCTGCCTGCAGCGCGCCGCCGGCCTACTAGAGCAGCGCATGCAAAGCCTGCTCGGGCTGATCGTGCGCGAAGCCGGCAAGTCCCTGCCCAACGCCATTGCCGAGGTGCGCGAAGCGGTTGACTTTTTGCGCTACTATGCCGCGCAGGTGGCAGCCACGTTTGACAACGACAGCCACCGCCCGCTGGGCGTAGTGCTGTGCATCAGCCCCTGGAACTTCCCACTCGCCATCTTTGCCGGCCAGGTTGCCGCGGCCTTGGCCAGCGGCAACTGTGCGTTGGCCAAGCCGGCCGAACAGACGCCACTGATCGCCGACGTGATGGTCAAAATATTCCACGAAGCCGGCGTCCCGCAGGATGCCGTGCAACTGGTGCCCGGCACCGGCGACACCGTCGGTGCCGCTTTGGTGGCACACCCGCTGGTGGCCGGTGTCATGTTCACGGGCTCGACCGAGGTGTCACGCCTGATTGCGCAGACGCTGGCGAAACGCTTGAGCCGGCAGGGTCGCAGCATTCCACTGATTGCCGAAACCGGTGGTCAGAATGCATTAGTGGCCGACTCGTCGGCACTAGCCGAACAACTGGTGGGCGATGTGCTGGCCTCGGCCTTTGACTCCGCCGGCCAGCGCTGCTCGGCGCTGCGCCTGCTGTGCATTCAGGAGGACGGAGCCGACCGCGTGGTGACGATGATAAAAGAGGCTATGCGCGAATGGGTGATGGGAAACCCTGACCGCATGCACACCGACGTTGGACCGGTGATTGACGAAGAGGCACGGGCCCAAATCGAACAACATATTGTCAACCTGCAGGCCGCGGGCCAGCCCGTGACCCGGCTGGCGCGCGACGAGAGCGCCGGCCAAGGCCATTTTGTGACGCCGGCACTGATCGAAATTGACAATATTACGCGCCTGCAGCGTGAGGTTTTTGGCCCGGTGCTGCATGTGCTGCGCTACCGCCGCGAGCAGCTGGACGAGGTGCTGGACGCCATCAATGCCACCGGTTTTGGCTTGACCTTTGGTGTACACAGCCGAATTGACGAGACCATTGCCCAGGTGACACAAAAGGTGCAAGCCGGCAATGTTTACGTCAATCGCAACGTCATTGGTGCGGTGGTGGGGGTTCAGCCTTTTGGCGGTATAGGCCTGTCCGGCACCGGCCCCAAAGCAGGTGGCCCGCTCTACCTCTATCGCCTTTTGCAGGCCAGCCAAGCCCAGGGCAACCGGGCGCTGGCGGCACTGCCGCTGATGCCGGTCAGCGCCGACGCGCCTCCGACATCCCCGGTTAATAGCGCAAAACAGCCCGCCCTGCTGGCCCTGCAAAGCCTCATCAATACGTTACGAGGCCCGGCCTTTGCGGCCATTGAGGGCTGGCGTGGCAACGGCAGCGCCGACCTGGCCGTGACCACTGGAGAGGCCTACCTGACCCACAGCGTGCTAGGACAACGCTTTAACCTGCCAGGTCCGACGGGGGAGGCCAACCACTACCAGTTGTTACCACGTGGCGCCGTCTGGGGCATGCCGCAAAGTGCGCTGGGTCTGGTGCAGCAGGTCGCTGCAGCCCTGGCCAGCGGTAACCCCTACTGGATTCAGGCCCCCATCGCGGGCAGCGCTGTGGCACAGACCCTAGCGGCCCTGCCGATCGAGGTGTTGCCCTTTGTCCAGACTCGTAATCATGCCCAGTTACTGGCGGCTTCAACCCTGAGCGCACTCCTGTTCGAAGGCGATGGCGACGCCCTACAGGCCCTGGCGCCAGTGCTAGCTCAGCGTCCGGGCGCGATCATCCGAATCGAAAGCCTGACCCCGACACAACTGTCAGCTGGCGCTTTATACGACGTCAGTGCATTGATGCATGAGCAAAGCATCAGCACCAATACCGCCGCTGCGGGCGGCAATGCGCAATTGATGACGCTGGGCTGACCGAACAGGCGCTCTATTTCTAAACCACGACCCCGTTCTACTTGGAGACTCTTGTATGAATTTAACTGATCCAACATTGATCATGTTCAGTCTTTACCTGCTGCTCATGCTGTTTATTGGCTTCCTAGGCTACCGCGGCACGCAAAGTCTGGACGACTATATTCTCGGTGGGCGTAGCCTAGGCAGCTTTGTCACGGCCTTGTCGGCGGGTGCTTCGGACATGAGCGGCTGGCTGCTCATGGGCCTGCCTGGCGCGATCTACCTATCAGGCCTAAGTGAGGCCTGGATCGGAGTCGGCCTGGTCATTGGCGCCTACCTCAACTGGCGTTTTGTCGCCGCCAGGCTGCGGCTCTACACCGAGCGCGCTGGCAACGCGTTGACGTTGCCCGATTACTTTGCCAACCGTTTTGAGGACAAGGCCAACCTGCTGCGCGTCCTCACCACCCTGGTGATTCTGGTGTTCTTCACCATTTACTGCGCTTCAGGCGTGGTGGCTGGCGCCCGCCTGTTTGAGAACATGTTCGGCTTGCCCTACCAGACCGCCCTCTGGGTCGGCGCTGCCTGCACCGTCGGTTATGTGTTTATCGGTGGCTTTCTGGCCGTCAGCTGGACCGACACCATTCAGGCCTCGCTGATGATCACCGCCTTGATCGTGGCCCCCGTGGTCGGCTACTTTGCCGTCACCGGCGCGCTGCTACCGACGCAGTCCTTCAACGACCTGATCGAACCGGTCAAGCAGAACATACTGCGGGACGCCACGTTTATCGGCATCGTCTCGCTAATGGCCTGGGGCCTGGGTTACTTCGGTCAACCGCACATTCTGGTGCGCTTCATGGCCGCCGAGTCAGTCAAGACCATTCCATCAGCCCGCCGCATCAGCATGATCTGGATGATTTCTTGCCTGGCCGGCGCCGTCGCAGTGGGTTATGTGGGCATCCCGTACTTTCTGGCGCACCCGGAAGGCGCTGCCGCCGTCAACGCCAACTCCGAGGCGGTCTTCATCGAAATGGCTAAACAGTTGTTTAACCCCTGGATTGCCGGCCTGTTGCTGGCCGCCATTCTGGCGGCCGTGATGAGCACCCTGTCTTGCCAGTTGCTGGTCTGCTCCAGTGCCCTGACCGAAGATATTTACCGCACCTTTTTGCGCAAAAATGCCAGCCAAAAGGAACTGGTGTGGGTTGGTCGTGCCATGGTGATGACCATTGCGCTGCTGGCCATCGTGATTGCCGGCGACCCCGAGGCCAAGGTGCTGGGCATGGTGAGTTACGCCTGG
>JBLHZH010000176.1:0-5573 GCA_047629695.1 Rhodoferax sp. | reverse complement strand
TAAGTGACTTGGAATTGCCCATAGACGACACCGTCACATCAATTGTCTGGCCGGGCCGGGCAAAGGCCGGCAACTGGGCCGATACCAGTACGGCAGCGACATTCTTGAGTTGCAACTGGGCTACCGAGGCAGCCGGCAGAGTGATGCCCAGTTGCTGCAGGTAGTTGGTGATGCCCTGGGAGGTGTAGGGCATCTGGGTGGTCTGGTCACCTGTGCCGTCGAGCCCCACAACCAGGCCAAACCCAGTCAGTTGGTTGCTTCGTACACCTTCGATGGCGGCGACCTCCTTGATACGACTGGCCTGTGCCGTGCCTGCGAAAAGCAGACTGGCGCTCAGGCACAGAGTGGCCAAAAGCCGGAACCGGCGGGTTGTAGGGGGGAAATAGTGTGCTTGCATGGTGGTTGCCTCTCGCCACTATTCTCGAGAACTTTAGAACGGTAGAAAGCTAAAAAAGAACCGTGTTAACCAGCCAACTGTTTGCGCATCGGCCTGGGCCCCCCGTCCTTTGGACTCAATCCGGGCGTTCGCCACCTGGGCCGAATTGATGATATTACCCGGCTGCACCAGGCGGGGGTCAATCGTGCCGGAGAAGCGCATGACATCCACGTTCTGGTTCACGCCGATCTGTTTTTCGCCGGTAACCACCAGGTGGCCGTTCGGCAGCACATCCACCACCGTGGCGGTGATGGTTCCGGAAAAAGTGTTGGCGCTCTCAGTGCCGCCCTTGCCGGAGAAGTCGTTGGCGCTCTCGGTGCCTGCTTTCAGTTGCAACAGGTTGGCGGCCGACAGAAACGGCAGCGCCGCAATGCTGGCCGAGCCCGAGGTGGTGCGGTTGGCGGTGGACTGTGATACTTGGCTGGCGGTGACCCGCTCCACGATCTGGATCGTGATGGAGTCGCCGATGGCGCGGGCACGCGGGTCCTCGAACGAGGGCCGGTAGTTGACCCGGTGAAACAGGCTGCCGTTGGGTACTTGGGGCGGCGCTGGCCGGGCGGCAATCGGTAGCTTGGGCTGGACCTCGACAAAATCGACTTTGGGCATTGTTTCGCAGCCGGCGCAGACCAGCAGTACCGCCAGTAACGACAGGCCTCGGCCGGAGCGATTCAGAAGGTTCATTACAGTTGCCCCAGCTTTTGTAGCATTTGGTCTGAGGTTTGAATCGCCTTGGAGTTCATCTCGTAGGCGCGCTGGGTCTGGATCATGGTCACCAGTTCCTGCACCACGTTCACGTTGGAGGTTTCAACATAGCCCTGCATCAGGGTGCCCAGACCATTGGCGCCGGGTGTACCCGTGTTGGGCTGGCCGGAGGCCGCGCTCTCTGCGTAAAGATTGCCGCCTTTGGGGTCCAGGCCGGCCGGGTTGATGAAACTGGCCAGCGCAATAGTACCGATTTGCTGTGGTGTGGGGGTGCCAGGAATCTGGGCCGTGACAACGCCATCGCCGCCGATCGAGATGCCGGTAGCATTGGGCGGCACAGACACCCCATTGGCAATTGGCAAACCGGTGGCGGTCACCAGTCGGCCCTGGGAGTCCACCTGCAGTGCCCCATCGCGGGTGTAGTTGGTGGTGCCGTCCGGCATGGTGACCTGAAAGAAGCCGTTGCCCTGCACCGCAATGTCGAGCTTGTTGCCGGATTGCTGCAGGCTGCCCTGGGCAAACGAGCGGCTGGTGGCGACCGTACGCACGCCCAGGCCGACCTGCAGGCCGGTGGGCAACTGGGACTGCTCGGAGCTGTTGGCGCCAGTTTGCCGCAGGTTCTGGTACATCAGGTCTTCAAATACCGCGTTGGCGCGTTTAAACCCATTGGTTGACACGTTGGCTAGGTTGTTGGAGATGACGTCCAGCTGCATTTGCTGGGCTTCCATACCGGTCTTGGAGATCCAGAGGGAGTTGATCATGATGGGTATCCTTGGCTGATGAATGAGGGGGTGCAGGCGCGGTGTCGGTTTAGCCCTGAACGTTCAGGAGCTGGCCGGCCGATTTGTCGTTGGCTTCGGCCGTTTGCATGAGTCGCATCTGGACTTCAAACTGGCGGGCGTTGGCAATCATGCCGACCATGGTTTCAACCGCATTCACGTTGGCGCCTTCCAACACGCCGACCTGCAAGCGAGCGGTGGCATCGTTGGGCAGGGGGTCGCCCGAGGTGCTGCGGAACAGGCCGTCGACGCCGCGTTTGAGCGGGTCGTCAGCGGTCGGGGTAATAAGTTTCAGGCGGCCTACGCCGGTGGGCGGCTGGTTGCCGACCTTGGCGCTCAGGTTGCCGTCAAAGCCAATGGTGATCTCGGCCCCGAGTGGCACCGTGATCGGGACGCTGCCATCGGACAGCACGGTGCGGCCGTTGCTGGACAGCAGGGTGCCGTCCTGGCCGACCTCAAAAGCGCCATTGCGGGTGTAGGTCTCGGTGCCGTCCAGGCCCTGCACCGAAAACCAGGCGCCACCCACGGCCATGGCGTCCAGACTGCGCCCGGTGCGCTGGGCCGGGCCCGGGGTGTTCAGGTGGCCAGCTGTGGCCTCCATGGCCAGCACGCGGGTTGGCTCGCCATCGCCGCGCAGCGGCACGGCCCGAAAGGTCGATAGCTCGGCCCGGAAGCCGTTGGTCGAGGCGTTGGCCAGGTTGTTCGACAGGACCGCCTGACGTTGCGCGGAGGCCGAGGCGCCCGACATGGCGGTGTAAATAAGTTTGTCCATGGCGGGTCCTGTTGAATGGCGGGGTCAGAAGATAGTCGGGGTCAGCGCAGGTTGACCAGGGTCGACATCACCTGGTCTTGCGTCTTGATGGTCTGCGCATTCGCCTGGTAGGCTCGTTGCGCGGTCATCATGTTGACCAGTTCGGCGGTCAGGTCGACGTTGGACTCTTCCAATGCCCCAGAAGTCAGGGCGCCAAATTTGCCGATGCCGGGTGAACCCTGCACCGCCTGCCCGGAGGCATTGGTGGCCACCCAGTTGTTGCCGCCCGTGGGGGCGAGGCCCTGCACATTCCGAAAATCAGCCAATGCCACTTGGCCGGCCACCTGCGACTGGCCGTTGGAGTAGCGTGCAGTGATACGGCCATCGTCACCAATTTTCATGCTGACCAGTTCGCCTGAGGTGTAGCCGTCCTGCGTCAGGTCGGAGACGCTAAAGGCCGAGCCGTATTGGGTGACTTTGCTGACGTCGAGAGTAGCCGTAATGTCAGCAGTGGCAGCCGAGGGCGTAGCGATCGTCAAATCTTGAGTAGGCGCAGAGATCAGTTTGCCGTTGGCATCAAACTCCATGGTGAACAAGGGGGTGGTGACTGCGGTGTCCAAGCTGTTAAACACCTTCCACTTGTCGCTGCCGGCCGCAGAAACGTCACGTTCAAAGTACAAGCTGACTGGCACCGGTACACCCTGGGTGTCATAAGCCGTCAGCGAGGTGCCGTAAGTGCTACGGGGGGTAACAGGAATAGCCGCTACAGCCAGTACCGGTGGCACTGCGGTCGGGTTGGCCGCAACTGCTGGCACACCAGCCGCCAGAGGCGCCCGAGCATCCAGATTGAACGCGGCGCCAATCGCGGTGGTCGCCTTGGCGGCAATGGGCGCGCCGGTGGGCAGTGTCAATGCCTGGACCGTGTTGCTGGTGGCTACGCCCTTGATGTCAGTGGGGTAGCCCATTACCTTGGCACCGCCGTTGGTGACCACATTGCCGGTGTTGTTGAGCTTGAAGGCGCCGTCTCGCGTGTAAGCGGCTGAGCCATCGGGCATGGTGAGCTGGAAAAAGCCGCCGCCGTTGATGGCGACGTCCATGTTGTTGCCGGTGATATTGATATTGCCTTGCGAAAACTGCTGCGAGGTGGTGGCTACTGTGACGCCAATGCCGGCCCCACCGCCACCGCCTGCGCCCATTGAAGAGGCGACAAGGTCAGCAAATTCGGCGCGCGACGACTTCATGCCCACCGTGTTGGCGTTGGCAATGTTATTGCCGATGACGTCAAGGTTGCGGCTGGAGGCGTTTAAGCCGGAAAGACCTGTTTGGAATGACATGGTAAATACCTGCTAAAGGACGTGGGTAAGGTTGTTTTAGAGAATGGCTTTGATACGGTCGTAGGCGACGGCCGTGCGGCCTTTCAGTTGCACTGTCATGGCGCCGTTTTCGCTGCCGACCGAGACCACGGTGTCGCGGGCCAGTGAGGTGCTGGCCACCGCCTGGCCGGCCAGGCTGGCAGTCGCCCGAAAGCTGGGCGTGCCGCCGCCGGTGTAGCCCGAGGCGTCCCAGCTGAAGGTCTGCCGACCGGCGTCCAGCGCCCCGAGGTCAAAAGTGTCAATCACCTGACCGCCGGGCGACAAAATTTCGACCTTGACGGCGTCGGCCTTGCCACTCAGGTCAATGGCGCCAGCGGCCTTGCCGTCGATAGCAGTCAGGCTGTTGCTTTCGACCAGCACGCCCCGCCCGACCATGCTGGAGCCTTGCAGCACCTGCATACCACTGAACTGGCTGGCCAGACTTTTCAGGGTGTCGTTGACTTTCTCAATGCCGGTGACGGTGTTGATTTGCGCCATCTGACTGGTCATTTGCGCGTTGTCCATGGGACTCATGGGGTCCTGATTTTTAAGCTGGGCAACCAGCAGCGTCATAAAGCGGTCCTGCGTCGCGGCCGAGGTGGCCGCGGCGGTGGCTGCCGCGCTGGCGCTGCTGGTGGCTGCCGTGGCGGCGGTCGATGTGGTGGCGGAAATCATGCGATAAATCCTTGGGGTTATTGACCCATTTGCAGGGTTTTGAGGAGCAGGGTCTTGGCCGTGTTCATGACCTCGATGTTGTTCTGGTAGGAGCGTGAGGCGGACATCATGTTGACCATTTCTTCCACCGAGTTCACGTTGGAGTGGGTGACATAACCTTCTGCATCGGCGGACGGGTGGCTTGGGTTGTGTACTTTGCGCAGCGGCTCCTGGCTCTCTTTTACGCCCGTAACGCGCACGCCCGCTGACGCGTCCGAGCCCATGGGTGTGGTCTCGAACATCACTTGCCGGCTCTTGTAGCCCTGGCCGTCGGGGCCCGCCACGGCATCGGCATTGGCCAGGTTGCTGGCCACGACGTTGAGGCGCTGTGACTGCGCACTGACGGCGCTGCCAGAGATGTTGAATATGGAAAACATGGACATGAGAAATCTCCGCAAATGAGGCCGTTTTACTGACCCTGAATGGCGCTCAACAGCGTCTTGGCCTGGCTGTTGATAAAGCGCAGGGTGGCCTCGTAGTGCACCGAGTTGTCAACAAAACTGGCCCGTTCCCGGTCTAGGTCGACACTGTTGCCGTCCATGCTGGGTTGGGTTTGTCGGGTGTAGGCAAGGTTGACGCTGTCGCCCACGCCATTGCCACCGAGGTGGTTTGACAGGGCAATATGACGGGCGTTTGTTGTGCTCGGCCCATTACCCTGCGCGCTGGTGCCCGGTCGCAAACCGTCGGCGGTGGCGGCTGCGACACTGCTCATGGCTTCCTTGAAATTGAGTTCTTGTCCGACGTAGCCGGGGGTGTCGGCATTGGCGATGTTGCTGGCAATCATGCGCTGGCGCTCGGCGCGGACGAGCAGCGCCTTTGTGTGGAGCTCCAGACCACCG
>JBLHZH010000175.1:0-5610 GCA_047629695.1 Rhodoferax sp. | reverse complement strand
TATCAAGTTCGGCGTAGGTGTCAAAACTGGCGTTGATGGGGTGTAGCAATACTTCTTCTCCGCCATAACCGGCGCGATGCCAGACGAAGCCGACGCCAGCACGCTGCGCGCACAACGCGTCCAGATGGCTGTCACCAATCAGCAAGGATTCCGCCGCTCGGCTGTCCAGCAGGTTGAGAGTCAGGATTAGCGGTGCCGGGTCAGGCTTGGCATGGGCGGCGCTGTCAGCACCGATTACTTGGCTAAAGAAGTCTTGCAGGTCAAAGTGCGCCAGCACCGCCAGCGCGTCAGCCTGACGTTTGTTGGTGCAGACGGCCATCCGGCAACCCTTACGCTGACGTGAGGCCAGGTAGTCCCGAACGCCGGGGTACAGGGCTGATGCGGCATGTGGGTGCTCTGCGTAGCGTTGCAGGTAGGACTGTACTATGGCGTCTACCACCGCGCTGTCCTGGCCGGTTGCGGCAAGTTGTGCCAGCACAATGCCGCGCAGCGGACTGTGCATGTCAGGCGGATAACGGCCGGGCGCCAGTGGCGCCAGGCCGTTATCGACCAAGGCCAGGCTCAGGTTGTCACGAATATCTGCAGCGGTGTCGATCAGCGTGCCATCAAGGTCAAAAACGAGTGTCTGGTAACGGTCCAGCAGTACAGCGGCCGTCACGGTCGGGACGCCAGTCCGGCGGGCGTTGCTGCATAACCGGTGAGTGTGCGCTCGGCATGGCGTAGCCGCCAGTTGAGCATTTTTTGGGCATAGCGCAGCACCAGCGGTGCGTAAGTCGCTGTCCCGGCCACGTTATGCAATTGGCCAGGATCTTTGGACAGGTCAAAGAAGAGCGGTGGCAACGCTGCAAAATGCACGTACTTGTAATGTTCATCCTGAATCACGGCCAGCGAACACTCGTCCATAGTCAAACCCAAAGCCGATTCTGGCTGGGAGTAGAAAATGTTGCGAAAGTCGTACTCGTAGTGAACCTCGGTTCGCCAATCCGGTGGGGCTGCGGCGTCGTGTAAAAAGGGCAGCAAGGACTGGCCGTCGCAGGCGCGCGGTATGGGTAGGCCCAGCCAGTCCAGCACGGTTGGCATGGTGTCCACGGTTTCTGTGAAGGTTTTTACCACCGTGCCGCGTGTGTCGTCGGCGGCAACGTCCGGGTCCATCACGATCATCGGAATATGGTAGCTCTCGTCAAAATAACCGATCTTGCCCAGCAGGTGGTGGTCGCCCAACTGCTCGCCATGGTCACTGGTCAACACAATCAGGGTGTTGTCCCACTGGTCTGTGTCTTTTAGAAACTTGAAGACCCGGCCCAGTTGGTCGTCAATCTCGGTCATCAGGCCGTAATAGGTGGCCCGCATTTGGCGCACTTCGGCCTCGCTCATCTCACTGCCAAGTCCCTGGCCGTTCTGAAAGAACTTGTTGCGTTGGGTGTTCTCCAGGTAAAAGCGCAGCAGCGGGTGCTGCGTGGCCTCGATTTCGGCTGTTGCTGCGCGCACCGGTGGCGGGCAATCGGCGGCGGCATACATATCATGGTAAGGCGCCGGCGCGGCAAAAGGGGGATGGGGCCGGTAGTAGCCCAGGTGCAAAAACCAGGGCTTGTGCTGGGCGCCGCGCAGGTAGTCAATGCCGCGGTCGGTGAACCAAGTGGTGTCCGATAACGCGGCTGGTAGGCGGCTGGGTTTATCAGTGGCGCCCAGGTCGCTGGCGGTGAGTCCTCGCGGCAGCCAGATGTCCCAGGGGTTGTCGGGCATGGCAAAGCCTTGTGCCGCCACCCAGGAAAAATAGGCCTCCATCTTCATGCCCCAGGAGCCGACCGGTCGCCAACCTTCCATGTCGGCGCCCAGTACGGTAAAACGCGGGTCCTGAACGGGTACCACCCGTGGGTCCGGGGTGGTAGTGGTGTAGCCGACCAGCGCCGGATCGTAGCCGCCCTTGCGCAGTTCGAGTGCGAGGTTGGTGTGGCGCGCATCCAGCGGGATGGTATTTTGTACCGCCCGGTGGTTCATCATGTACAGGCCCGTCAGCAGGCTGGCGCGCCCGGGGCCGCAGGGTACAGCCTGCGTGTAATGGCGTGCAAATGTCACGCCTTGTGTCGCCAGCGCTTCTATGTTGGGCGTTTTGACCACTGGGTGGCCCAGCATCGGCAGGGTGTCGCCGCGCCATTGGTCGACCACGATGAGCAACACGTTTTTAGTTTGTTTCATAAGTACCTTGGTAAGGGGCTAGCGCAGGGTGGGATCGAGTCGGTCACGTAGCCAGTCGCCGACCAGGCTGACGGAAAAGGAGGTGAGCACAATCACCAGGCTAGGGGCCAGCAAAATCCAAGCGGCGGACTGCAGGTATTCACGGCCATAACCCACCATATTGCCCAGACTGGTCATCGGGGGCTGAACCCCCAAGCCAAGAAAAGACAGGCCGGCCTCCAGCAGAATGACCTCAGGAAACGTCAGCGTCACATTGACGATCAGCGTGCTGGCAATATTTGGCAGCACATGCACCGCATAGACCCGCCAGGGTGAGGCGCCAATGTCATGCACCGCAGAGGCGTAGCCTTGCTCGTTGGCGGCAATGGTGAGGCCGCGGGTGATCCGGGCCGAGCGCTCCCAGCCGTAAAAGCCCATCAGGACGATGAAGAGTGTCAGCGTGTTACCAAAGAACGCCAGTACCGCCAGGGCAATAATCATGAAAGGCATCGAGGCCTGAAAGTCGACCAGCGTCAGCACCAGTTGTTCGACCCAGCCGCGAAAATGGGCCGCCAGAAAGCCCAGCAGTACGCCCAGCGTGGCTGACAATAACGTACCGATGAAGGCCACCAGCAGGCTGATACGAATCGAGACCATCAGCCGGGACAGCACGTCGCGGCCCAGTTCGTCAGTCCCCAGCCAATGCGCCGGGCTGCCCCCCATAAACGCCGGCGGCATCAGGCGTGCATTAAGGTCGAGTTGGCTGAAGCTGTAAGGCGCCATCAGGTCAGCCAACAGCGCCACCGTCACCATGGCCAGCATCCACAGGATGCCGAACAGAACCAGCGGCGGATAGGCGCTCAGGAAATGCCGGATCCGTTGGGGCCGTGCCAAAGGTGCCGATGCTAGTTGCTCTGTGGCGGCGGCTATTGTGTTGTGATTCGACATCTTAAGACCCCTTGCGGGCGGTGTGGCCCTGCGCTAGGCGGGGATCAATCCAGCCGTAGAGGGCATCAATCAGCAGGTTGGCGCTGATCATCGTCGCCGCCACCAACAACAACAGGCACTGGACCACCGCCAGATCCCGATTAGCCACTGAGGACACCAGCAAACGTCCGACGCCGGGCCAGGAAAAAACGCTTTCCACCACCACAGCGCCGGCAATCAGGCTACCCACCATGAAGCCGATCACGGTGAGGGTCGGAATGGCGGCGTTGGGCAGCGCGTGGTGGCGCACGACATTGCGCCAAGTCAGGCCTTTGGCCGAGGCGGTGCGAATATAAGGTTGCCCCATCACTTCAAGCATGGCCGAACGGGTAAAGCGCGCCAGGATGGCTGCGCCACCCAGACTCAGCGTGATGATCGGCAGGATGGCGTGCTGCCAGCTGGCATTGCCGCCGCTGGGCAGCCAGCCCAGACCCACCGCGAAGACCAACACCAGCAGCAGGCCGAGGACAAAGCTGGGCACCGTGTAGCCCGCCACCGACAGGCTCATCACCAGACGATCAGCTAGCGTGTTGCGGTGCAATGCGGCAAATATACCGGCCGGAATACCGATCAACAACTTGAGGAAAAACGCGGGCAGGGTAATGGCCAGGGTCGCCGGGATGCGCTCCATGACCAGTGTCATGGCCGGACTGCCGTCACGCATCGACTGGCCAAAATTTCCCTGGAACGTGTTACGAATGAAAACCAGATATTGCATCCACAACGGCTGGTCGAGACCCCAGCCGCGGCGAAAGGCCTCCAGCGCTTCCGGCGGGGCATCCGGCGACAGGATGAGCATGGCCGGATCGCCAGACATTCTGAGAATAAAAAATGAAAAACTAAGAACCAGAAAGACCGTCACCAAGGCACGTAAGCCGCGTGAGGCGATGTAAGTCAGCATCACGGTGTCCCGGTTACCGTTGCCAGCAGATGGCAGGCGGCCCGGCGCCCGTCGCCCACCGCCACCAGCGGCGGCTGGTGTATGCGGCATACCGCCATGGCCGATACGCAACGCGGATGAAAAGGGCAGCCAGTCGGCACATTGATCGGGTTGGGCGGGTCACCCTGCAACACGATACGCGGGCTGGCGTCACGGCGCCAAGGCGAGGGGATGGCCGAGATCAGGGCCTGAGTGTAAGGGTGGGCTGGCCGGCGAAACAAGGCCGCAGGTTCACCCTGCTCAACGATCCGTCCCAGGTACATCACGGCCACCTCATCGCTCATTTGCCGCACCGCCTTCAAGTCGTGGCTGATGAAGAGGTAGGCTAGACCAAAACGCGCTTGCATATCACGCAGCAGGTTAATGACCTGGGCCTGGATCGACACGTCCAGTGCCGAAATTGGCTCATCGCAGACCAGTAGGCTGGGGTTGAGAATAAGTGCGCGCGCCAACACAACACGTTGCCGTTGGCCGCCTGAGAGCTCATGTGGGTAGCGGTCAAACAGGTTGGGCGTCAGGCCGACGGCGGTCATCAACTCACGCGCTTGGGTCGCCTGTTCTTGGACCGATCCTTGGCGGAACACCACCAGCGGTTCGGTCACCTGGGTGAGAACGGGCAGCCGCCGGTCGAGCGCCCCCAGGGGGTCTTGGTAGACCATTTGCATGCGACGTCGCAACGCGCGCCAGGCCGGATCGCGCTGGCTCGAAATCGGTGTGCCGTCAAACCGAACGTCGCCTCCTGTCGGGGGCAACAAGCCCAGCACCAGCCTCGCCATGGTGGACTTGCCGCAACCCGACTCGCCGACCAGGCCCAGCGTCTTGCCTTTTTCCAGCTGGAAGGAAACCCCGTCTACGGCCCGCAGCAGGCCTTTTTTTCTCCAGAGACCGCCCGGTACGCGAACCGAGTAGTGGCGCGCCAGGTCATGGACTTCCAACAGTGCGGTCATGTCGATATCTCGTGCAGGCAGGCCGCATGATGGCTAGGTTGGAAGACGACCAATGGCGGCACGGTGGCGGCACAGTTTGGTCTGACCTTGGCGCAGCGTGGCCGAAAACTGCAACCGCTGGGCAAGCGCCCGGGCTCCGGCACGCTACCGGCGATGGTCAGCAGACGGCGCGGTGGGCTGTCAAAGTCGGGGAGCGCCGCCAGTAGGCCCAGGGTGTAGGGGTGTTGTGCCCGCTCAAAAAGAGCCCGTGTCGGGGCTTGCTCAACCACCCGTCCGGCATACATCACCAGCACCCGGTCACAGACTTCGGCAATCACGCCCAAGTCGTGCGATATCAGGGCCAACGCCATGCCGTTGTCACGCTGAATCTCCCGCAGCAGGTCAAGAATTTGTGCCTGGATCGTGGCATCAAGCGCGGTGGTGGGTTCATCGGCCACCAGCAAGTCGGGTTCACCAGCCAGTGCCATCGCAATCATTACGCGCTGATTCATACCGCCGGACAATTGGTGCGGGTAGGCGTCAAGCCGTTGTGCTGCGTTGGGGATATGGACCCGATCCAGC
>JBLHZH010000174.1:0-5632 GCA_047629695.1 Rhodoferax sp. | reverse complement strand
TCGCCGTGCCCGCGTCACCGCCGTTGAAGTTGTCCAAGCGGGCTTGAACCTGCGTCACCCGGCCAGCGGTCGCCACATTGGCACTGGCCGACGCATAGGTAGCCTCGCGCACCCCGGCAGACACACCTTCAATCGAGGCGGTCACAGCCGCAACCGTGTAAGCCAAAGACTGTATGGAGGTCTGGATTTTCTTTTCCAGTCGCACCACTTCGGCGCCCCGATTGGCGGCCTCGGTGGCAATGTCCACCAGCAGTAGCTTGCGTACTTCCTCGGGCACATCGTCAAAACGGCTTTGGTCGTCCAGTCGCTTAATCAGGCTTTTATAGAGCGGGCTCTCAAACACTTTTTTGGCAAAGGCATCAATCGCCACCGATACCGTCAGTCCCCCGCCCAGTTGCAGCACCATGTCGGTGCCGGCCACGTTGCTCTTGTCCGCGCGCAGCAGGCGCAAGTCTTGGGTGGCGGCCAGCAGGTCACGCACCGTGACGCTGCGCTCCAGTTTGTTGCCGCGTGAGCCGGTACTGAGCTCAATGTGTTCAGCCACTTTGGATGCCCAGGCATCAATGCGGGCGTCACCCGTGCGCAGGGCGGGCAGGCCGGGGCGTTTTGCGGGGCCAGTATCGGTCATGATGCTTGCAGCTCCAACGTGTGCCCGGCCAGCAATACTTTCGTGACGCGGGCGGTTGATGTGACCTCAACCTCATGTTCCAGCCACCGGCCTGGGGGCAGGCGCACCGGGCGAATGCTGCTCAGTGTGGCTGTGTGGCGCAGCACGCCGTCGCCGTACCATTTGATCTGCACCGTCTTGCCAAAGTCATAGTCGGCATCGACTTGCAGCCAGGCAAACGGGGTTTGTGCAGGCAGCACGACGAGGGGTGATTTCCACACCCCCGTGCGCCGGCCCGTAGAAAAGGCGCGCCGGATCTGAGTTCCTTGGGTGTAAAAAATACCATCGGTCAGGTTGTCGGCAAACACCGCACCGGCCAGCATGTCCACACGGGTCAGCTTTTTGGCCGCCGTGTCCAGCGCGTAGCAGCCGCCACCATTGCCGGTGTACCAGAAATAGTAGACGCCCTCAAACATCAGGGCCCGGATGCTGGCCGGCTCCAGGGCTTGCCAGTCCTCCCGCGCAAACAAGGCGGTCGTGATGACCTCCACACCGGCCAGGCTGGCAAAGCAGACGCCATCGGGCGAGGCATACAGCACGCCGCCCGTGGCCGCCGCAATCGACTTGGCGCTCAGGCAGGCCTGGGCATCATCGAGCTTGACCGCTGACATGGAGGCCGAATCCGAACCACTGATGATGTACGGGTTGGCGTAGGTGCCCACAAACAAGCTGGACCCAAACACCCCCAGGCCCACCACTTCAAACTGCAGCGGTATTTGGTACTCAACCGGCCAGGCATAGGGGTGATACGGATCGCTAAAGGCGACGAAGTTGTCAATGAACCCGGCCATCACGCCATTGGGCATCCCCACCAGCCCGCGCAGGTACGGGTCTGAGCCCTTGGGCGGCCGGGGCAGCAGAACGCTACCGGACTCCATGCGGTAAGGCGGTTCGGCCCATGTCACGGTCGGACAGGGTTCGCCCAGTTCTTCGCTCTTTTTGGCATCCGAGTAGGTGGGCAGGGCCATGCGGAAATAGTTGAAGCTGTTGCCGCTGAGTACCGCTACGGCGGCGTTGTTGTCCGTCACCGCCTGAAAATCGGTAGCCGAGTTGCCCACGTTGGTGCGGTAAATGCGCCAGCCCACCAGGTTGCGCCCGGTCGGGAAAGCCGCCACACCCACGGTCACGGTCGAATACTGGTCCACTTCCAGCATGGCCGTGGGCGGTGTCGGGGCTGACTCCTGGTTCCAATCGTCAACGTAGGTGGCAATGTAAAACCGGGTGTCCACGATCCGGTCAGGGTCTACCGTCACCAGGCCGTCCGGGTTTTCGTCGGACTTGGTGACGCCACGCCCGGCAATCAGGTCTTGCACCCACACCAGCAGGCCATCGCGGCGCGCGGTGTTGGTTGTCTCGATCTGGTTCGCCAGTGCGTGAATAGTGGCGCGGGCCGAGACGATAGCACTGATCTTACCAGCAACCTCGTTGGAGGTCGTGCCCTGTGCTGTGTTAGCGGTACGCATGTCAATTTGGTACTGGGCCAGCAAGGCGTCATAGTCTAGCCACGCGGGTTGGCGCACATTGCCACTGTTGTCGTTTTCCCCCCAAGCGTATTCTGGGGTTGCGGGCTTGATGGGCGCCGTGGGCACCGCCGTGGCAATGGGCGTTGTCAGTACGAAGTCGATGGCTGCATTGAGCGCCTGAATCTCGGCGTCCATGGCAATGCGTTGGGTTGCCATGCTCTCTGGATCAAAGTGGTCCTCAAGCGCCGCCACCAATGTCGTAATCTGCGAGTCGCTAAAAAGCTGGCTGCCGTCGCGCGGGCTCTCAATCAAGCGCAGGGTCGCAGAGAGTTGCGTTGGGTGGTCTACGGTTGACCAGAAGGGTAGGCATATCGCCTGAATCGCCAGGGTCGTTCCGGTCAACACCGGGTCAATGGTGGGGTCGTTCAGTCCCGACGCAGTAGCCGTGTCCAGGGCCAGCACCCGCTCTGCTGTCCATGGCGCATTTGTCACTTGTGTCATGCCGTGCAGCGAGTAAGCCCCAGCCACCGGCACGCCGCCCAAAACACGACCCGTTACCTGACTGGTTGTAGGCGTCAGGCTGGAAAAGAAGGCTGCGTACAGCGCGGGCGCCAAGGAGCCATCTGCCCAAGCAGTTGCTTCCTCCTGCACAAAGGACTCGCCCGCCACAAGGGTCGCCGTGGCAAAGAAAGGCGCCGGCACCCCCATGAGTCGGTTGGCCCCCAGCGCATCAATGGCCCGTGGCGGGGTGGTGCCGCTGTTATCGGTCACATAGGTGCGCTCGGTGGCGTCATCATTGATCTGCCCTTTGACATGGTTCTTGTCTGCTGTCTCTGCAATCCATCCGGCACTGTCACCCGTGCGCAGCGCCCCGGCAGCATCACGCGCCAGGCGGTACAGGGTCTTGGCACCACTGACGCCGGTGGCGACCGCACTGTCATCTTGCAGGGGGCGGAAGTCCATGCTGGTGGCCAGTAAATTGCTATTGAGTTGGGCCGCCCCCACCGGCAGGCTGCGCGGCTGTACGCGAGGCAGTTCACCGCCGAAGTTGTCGATCTTGATGATGGCCACGGTTATTCCTTATTTTCAGCTAGACACACTCGTCCGATGTACTGTTGCAAACCTCTTGCCTGGTCCGCCACTCCCGCAGCGTATTTGTCCATTTCTGCAATAGCTTGTCCACATTGACCGATGATTTCGGAACGGGGGTCATCAACTCTTTCGGTGGCGGCGGCATCCGCACTTTCTGCGCGGGCGGTGGCACCCACAAGGGCGGCCTGGAGGTCGCGCACCCGACTGTCAGTAACAGCAGCAGCAGCATGGCTACGAGATTTTTGAAGCTGTAAATCATCTTGGACCTTTGTGTTAATTTCAACCAGCTCTTGTTCTCGGGACCGAGCTGTCTCACTCGCGGCCAGAGCAACGGTGATGTACTCCGCACGCACCAGTTCTACCGCCGCATTGATGCCCCGGCGCTTGTCGTCCAGGTGCAGGGCAAAGACGCCAGCCAAAAGCGCCGCACCTAAGCCGTACTTCCAAAGCAAGCCGATCATGCCGTCGCCTGGATGCCCAGCATCGCGCCGGCGTCGGTGATTGTGATGACGCGATTAACTGGCTTACTGGCCATGCGCGTCGAAATATGCACCCAAGATTTGCCACCAATGCTTTCTAATATGAGTTGGCCGACGCCGAGCGTGGACACCAAAGGCGCTAACTTTTTAGCTACCTCAAACGGCGTGCCGTAGCCAGGAGCCACAATGTCAGCCGCTTGGCCTCGGGCGTGGTCGCTGCTGGTCACACCGCCCACGGCAATGTTGAGCTTCATGCAGCGGTAGCCACTGGTGACAATGACAGGACACCCCAAGACTTCGCGCACGCGCTCCAACAGTTCGGCCGTCATGAGCAATTTTTCAAGATGATCCTCGGTGGGGGCGTTGTCAATGCCCAGGCGCGTGCCGGTGGCGCTGCGGGTAAGTTCGGCAAGAGAAAAGTGTGGCGTCATGGCTTGGGCTCCTGTTTAACCAGTCGGCCCACAATGCCCAGAACCAGCAAAACCAGCGTGAGGCCCTGTACATACTCCGAAGGAATTGACGCCTTGAGTTCTTCAGGAATAACCGCCCAGGCGCCTTGCAGCGACAGCGCAGCGGCCATGGCTTGCACGCTGATCCAGCGCCGGGCCTCTTTTACATCGTCTACAAATTTCATGGCTTAATCTCCAGTTTTTTCTTGAGCAGTAAAATTTCTGCTTCGTTGTTGCTAGTGCGAAATTTGATGAGTGCCATCTCGCTTGAAATCACGTTGGTGCTGCCGTTGCCGGCCTTCACGTCAACCTGCAGGTCGCTGACTAATCCGACAAGTTGATTGAGCGAAAACCACATGCTGACCAGCGCCCAGGCCAAGCCGGCCATAGTGACCAGCAGCCAATGCAAGGGAATTTTGAAGTCAATCAGGCGCGTGATGCCGGGCTGTTCACGTTCTTCGCTCATTTATCACCTCTCATTGACGGGGGAAAGTTGTACCGGGCAAGCTCTTTTTTGTAAGCGTTGACGCAGTGATTAGGGCCTTGGAAGGGCCGAAAGATGGCGTCAATAACGATCTGCCAAAAGCGGTAGGGGTAGCGGTGTGAGAGACGACCGCACCGGCTGGAGAGCGTTTCATCGGCCCAACTCTCAAGGCTGAATGGGCTGCACAGGACATTGCACAACTGATCGAAAGCAATGGCAAGTTGCGTGATGCCGTGCTTGAAGCTCATAGCGTTGTCGCCAGCATATAAAGCTCGTCGGTTTCCAGATCAGTGAGGCCGAGAATGCCCTTGAGCTGGATCGTCAGCAGCATGTAGCGCTCCACTGTCGTTGAGTATTCCCACGTCACGCGGGCCGCGATACCGGCGTCTCCCGTCATGTTTGCGATGTAGTCAGCCACCGTGGCGTAATGGCCTGATTGAAGCAACGCAAGGCGTGCTTGGCGCATCGTGACAGTCAGGGGCACAGCAGCCACTCTCTTAGCCTCCATATCAGCAGCAATGGCTTCGTCACGCTCTGCCTGTGTCTCGTATAGCTCGATCACTTCCCATTGCTGCTCCCAAGTGCCCTTGCCCGTCAGTACAGGTGCAATCAGGGAGGCACGCTGCGTGACAGAGTTGATCGCGGGCTGGGGTGCTGCAAAGACAATCTCGAAGCCCTCCGGTGCCGCGAAGGGCGAGGGGTAGCTTGTATTGGGGTGAGTGGCACGAATCTCGGACTCGCTGTACTCGACCAAGGATGTTGTGTTGATGTAGCTCATGGGGTTCCTTTAAGCGAATGAGAGGCCGATATAAGAGGCGCCCGATACATTGGCGTTAGATGCGGCTGTCTGATTAACAATAAAGCCTGAGCCAGTGCCATCAGGGTCTAGCCAGTCATCGTTAGTAATTTCTGCGGCTGTAGTATTAAGGCTGAGTCTCGGATCGCTGGAGGCCACAATTCCGCGTGTTACGTCAGAAATCATCCAGTCCCCTGCTGCG
>JBLHZH010000173.1:0-5656 GCA_047629695.1 Rhodoferax sp. | reverse complement strand
GGAGCGCAGTTTTTCCTGGATGGACAAGAACAGGTGGCTAGGCAAGAACGGCGAGAGAAAGCTCGACACCAGCCTGCAGTTCATTCACTTGGCGTTCCTCGCTCTGTTACTTAGAAGAGTGTGAACACGTTCTAAGCCGCCCTACAGTAATTGCGTGTCTGGAAGCGACGAGGACTGACGCTTGCCATCAGCGTCAATATTTCGGCTAGGCAACTTCAACAGAAGTATTTTGCGAGGAATTTATCAGCCTTGTTGGATAAATACCCAGACATCGATGCCCATTTACTGGAGTTAGAAATCCTCGAAAGCATTAACTCGGCTGCGCCCATCATGCAAAATTACTGGAAACTGGGGGTGTGCTTCGCGTTGAATAATTTTGGCACTGGCTACTCCTCGCTGACCTACCTGCGGCGCCTGCCGGTTTGTACCCTGAAAATTGACGAGAGTTTTATACGCGACATGCTGGAGGACGAAGACGCCCTGGGTATCGTCAAAGGCGTCATCGGACTGGCTGTCGCTTTTCAGAAGCAGGTGATTACCGAAGGGGTCGAAACCATTGCCCACGGCGTCAAACTCATTGAATTGGACTGCAAATTAGCGCAGAACTATGGCATTGCACGCCCGATGCCGGCGTATGAGGTACCAAACTGGCTAGCCACTTAGCGACCTCATACGGTCTGGGCGCCGGGGGGCTGAAACAGACTTTCTTGTGCCTTACCCCGCCAAGCCCACATAGACGTTTTGCACATCGTCATTGCCATCAATAGCGGCCAGAAAGGCTTCAACTTCTTCCAGATGTTCAGCACTCAGACTGGCTGGATCGACCGGGTTCTTCGACTTGTAGCCCAGCTTGGCCGACAGCACATTGAAGCCATGGGCTGGTAGCGCCCGGCTGACTAGATCCAGATCAGTCGGATCGGTCAGGAACAGCGTGCTGCTCTCCTCTTCACCGGACTCAAAGTCCTGCGCACCGGCCTCAATCGCTGCCACTTCGGCGTCGGCGCCCACCACCGCCGGCTCGGCTTCGATCATGCCGACATGGTCAAAATTCCAAGCCACCGAGCCTGAGGTGCCGAGCTGACCTTTTCGAAACAGCACGCGCATTTCCGGGGCGGTACGATTCACGTTATCAGTCAGGCATTCGACCATGACAGCGACCTGGTGCGGCGCAAAGCCTTCGTAAATAACGTGTTCAAAACTCACGACCTCACCGGTCAGGCCGGCGCCTTTCTTGATAGCGCGGTCCAGCGTTTCCTTGGGCATGGAGACTTTGCGCGCCTGCTCCACCACCAGTCGCAGGCGCGAATTGGAGGCCGGATCAGCGCCGCTGCGCGCGGCGATCATGATGTCCTTAGCCAGACGGCCAAATAATTTTCCTTTGGCATTGGCTGCCAATTCCTTGCCTTTTGCTTTCCACTGCGCACCCATGTCTGATTTTCCTTGCTGTTGTTGCGCTCTGAGGCGCGGGTCTTTATCGGAGCCGGGTCAAGTGACGCGATATTTAGAATAAGGCGCCTGCCGGGGCTATATGTTATACGCCCGAATTTGTGGCTGACTGGCAAAGTCTCAGCAGAGATATGCAGATGAGGGTCGCTATACCGCAAATAACATGACGACCACCCGGCCTCACGTCAAGTGGCTTATGCTCAAGGCTTATGTTGCGACTCACCCAAGCCCCCAATCTGGCGATTGCCACCCTGTGGGCCGATGCGCTCTCGCACGAAGGTATTACCGCCAGCGTAGAACGCCAATACCTGGCGGGCGTGGCGGGCGAGATGCCGCCAGACCAATGCCTGCCCGAGGTCTGGATTCACTATCCACCGCAAGAGGCCCGTGCCCGTGAGATGCTCTACCACCTGCAGCATGTGCCACAACACCGCTGGCTCTGCAGTTGCGGCGAGCTGGTGGAAGGTGGTTTTGAGCAGTGCTGGAACTGTGCTGGCCTGATGCCACGCTAAACCCACTCAGCTTTTACGTAAAGGCTTTAGCACGTCTGACAAACCGTTGTGATCAATCTCGTGCATCAGGGCCAGCAGCCGCCCGGTTTTGCTTTTCGGCACCCCTTGGCGCACAAACCAGCACAAATAATCACCCGGCAAATCAGCCAAAATGCGGCCCTTGTATTTGCCAAAAGACATGCGGCGGGTCACCAGCAGTTGCAGATCTTCGGCCTGCATATCAGCCACCTGCCCGCTTAACAACAAAACCCTGCGCTTTCAGGGCCACGATCACGCGGTCGCAATGGTCGCCCTGAACTTCAATCACTCCGTCCTTGACCGTGCCGCCCGAACCACAGGCGGTCTTGAGTTGCTTGCCCAAGGCCGTCAACGCCACGGCGTCTAGGGTCAGCCCGCGTACCAGGGTCACGCCCTTGCCGGCCCGACCTTTGGTTTCCCGCGACACCCGTACCGCGCCGTCGCCGGCCGGTTTGAGTTTGGCGGCAGCGCAGACGCAGGTCGTTGCAGGGTGGCGGCACAACGGGCACATGCGCCCGCTGTCAGTGGAGTAGACCAGGCCACCGCTGGCAGATCTGGATTTCATGGGTTAAGAAGCTGTTGCAAAGTCATGCCTGATTGTCGGGGATGCGCGCAGAGCCCTGTGCCAAAATAGCCCCTCTTTTAATGCCCACAGAGGAACCCCACCATGTCCCGTCAAAGTGTTTGGGCGACCAAGGTCGCCGCGCTGATTCAAGGCGGCAATAGCTCAGCCGCACTGGCCCAGATCAAGGTGGCGCCTACCGTCAAGGACCTGCAACAACTGCGCGCCCTGCTGATCGGCACCAAATTGCTGGCACGCCACCCCAATGTGGATGACGCCACGCGCGACCAGATCGTCGCCCTGTCCTCACCCCGACTGCACCGCTCACCCTGATACCCAATAGCTGGGAGTTTGCCAAAGCCTGTGGCCTCGTGACAACGAGGATTTATTAGTGATATCCACCTCTCAAAGTCAGGATGGACTGTCCGGCAATAACGGCTTGGATAATTCTACTCAAGTCAAGGAAGCGTATATTATAGATTTTTGGCATGTTTTAATAACTAAAGTCACGAAAATCTATCAGGAGACCGCATGCAAGATTCATTTGACAGCCGCGACCAGTTAAGCGTCAACGGCACACCACACACCATTTTTAGCCTGGCCAAACTGGGCCAGCGGTTTGACCTGAGTCATCTGCCGTTTTCTATGAAGATTTTGCTGGAAAACCTGTTGCGCAGTGAAGACGGCGTGTCGGTCACCGCGGCTTCGATTGAGGCGGTCGCACGCTGGGACCCAAAAAATGAGCCCCAGACAGAAATTGCCTTCATGCCAGCCCGCGTAGTGCTGCAAGATTTCACAGGCGTGCCCTGTATTGTCGATCTGGCGGCGATGCGCGAGGCCGTGATCAAACTCGGCGGCTCGGCGGCCAACATCAACCCGCTGATTCCCTCCGAACTGGTGATCGACCATTCAGTTCAGGTCGACTCGTTTGGCCAGCGCAACTCACGCGACATCAATGGCGAAATCGAATTTTCCCGCAACAGCGAACGTTACAGCTTTTTACGCTGGGGGCAAAAGGCTTTTGACAACCTCAAAGTGGTGCCACCCAACACTGGCATCGTGCACCAGGTAAACCTAGAAAATCTGGCACGTGTGGTGATGACACGTGAGATCGAAGGCGTGACTTACGCCTTTCCGGACACCGTGTTTGGCACCGACTCGCACACTACCATGATCAACGGATTGGGTGTATTAGGCTGGGGCGTGGGCGGCATCGAGGCTGAGGCTGCGATGTTGGGCCAAGCCAGCTCCATGCTGATTCCGCAGGTGGTCGGCTTCAAGCTGACCGGCAAATTACCCGAAGGGGCGACCGCCACCGACCTGGTACTGACCGTCACCCAAATGCTGCGTAAACTGGGCGTAGTCGGCAAGTTTGTCGAATTTTATGGCGTCGGCCTGAACCACCTGCCGCTGGCAGACCGCGCCACGATTGCCAATATGGCGCCGGAATACGGCGCCACCTGCGGCATTTTCCCGATCGATGACGAATCACTGAACTACCTGCGCCTGACCGGACGCAGCGAAGACCAGATCAGTCTGGTTGAAGCCTATGCCCGGGCCCAGGGCCTGTGGCGCAGCGAAGCGGAAGCTCACTACAGCGCCACCCTTGAACTCGACATGGGCAGTGTCCTGCCTTCGCTGGCCGGACCCAAGCGGCCCCAGGATCGGGTCTTGCTTTCCAGCATGAAGGATAACTACCAAGCGAATCTCGTTGACATGGGCGCACACCGCCAACCAGCCAAAGCAGCGGCAGGCCCATTGCAGGATGGCGCCGTAGTGATTGCCGCCATCACCTCCTGCACCAACACCTCGAATCCGGCGGTGATGCTGGCCGCTGGCCTGTTGGCGCGCAACGCAGTGGCCAAAGGCCTCAAGACCGCGCCCTGGGTCAAGACCTCAATGGCGCCGGGCTCACTGGTGGTCACCGACTATCTAATTAAGGCCGGTTTATTGACGGAGCTGGAGCAACTCGGCTTTTTTGTTGTCGGTTATGGCTGCACCACCTGCATTGGCAACTCCGGCCCGCTGCCGGCAGAGGTCTCCCAAGCCATCGCCGCGCAGGATCTGGTGGTAGCCTCGGTGTTGTCGGGCAACCGCAACTTTGAAGGCCGTATCCACCCAGAAGTCAAAATGAACTACTTGGCTTCACCGCCGCTGGTGGTGGCCTATGCGCTGGCCGGCACGGTGAACATTGACCTGACGACCGAGGCTCTGGGCGCCGACGCCGATGGACAGCCGGTTTATCTGCGCGACATCTGGCCTTCGAACCAAGAAATCAGCGACCTGATCTTGCGCAGTGTCGGCCCAGAAATGTTCACGGAAAACTACGCCAATGTGTTTGCCGGTGACGACCGCTGGAACCAGATTGCCTCACCCGATGGGACGGCATTTGCCTGGGATGTAGATTCAACTTACATCAAAAATCCTCCATATTTCGAGAATATGACCATGGAGGTAGGTCGTATCGAAGACATTGCAGGCGCGCGCCTGTTGGGCCTGTTTGGCGACTCGATTACCACCGACCATATTTCACCCGCCGGTAATATCGCGGCCGACTCACCGGCCGGTCGCTTCCTGCAGTCACGTGGTGTGCTGCCGCCCGACTTTAACTCCTATGGTTCACGGCGCGGCAATGACGATGTAATGGTGCGCGGCACGTTTGCTAATATCCGCATTAAAAACCGGATGTTGGGTGGCGAAGAAGGGGGCTACACCCTGCACCAGCCCTCCAAAGAAAAACTGGCTATTTATGACGCGGCAATGAAGTACAAGACAGATCAGGTGCCGCTGGTCGTGATGGCCGGCAAAGAGTACGGCGCAGGCTCCTCGCGCGACTGGGCGGCCAAAGGGACCATGATGATGGGGATCAAAGCCGTCATTGCCGAGAGCTTTGAGCGCATTCATCGCTCCAACTTGGTGGGCATGGGCGTGTTGCCATTGCAATTCATGGCGGGCGAAAATGCCACGACCCTGAGCCTGACGGGAGAAGAGGTGTTTAACATCACCGGGCTGAAAGACGGTGCGGCTCGCACCGTCGACGTGACGGCTACCTGCCCGAATGGGCAGGTGCAGTCATTTAAAGCGCAGGTGTTGCTAATGACGCCGAAAGAAGTGGATT
>JBLHZH010000172.1:0-5722 GCA_047629695.1 Rhodoferax sp. | reverse complement strand
GCAGGCGCTGAGTCGTGAGTTAGGCGATGCGATTGAGTTCAACCAGCCCCAGGGCGGCATGTTTTTCTGGGCTCGTTTGACCGGCGCTGAGGGTAAAAACCAACTGGCTGCCGATGTGGCCAAACGCGCGATTGCCCAAGGCGTAGCTTTTGTGCCGGGTGCGCCGTTCTTTGCGCATGATCCTGACCTGTCGAGCCTACGCCTGAGCTTTGCAACCGTTGGCGTAGAAAAGATTGAAGAGGGAATAGGGCGCCTGGCGCAGGCGCTTTGAGTATCGTTTAGTGGTTAGTGACCGGGGCTTCAGAAAATATTTCTGAAGTGATTTCGTAAGAACGAAGCCGGGCGCTGTGGTTGAAAATCTGTGAGGTAATCATCAGCTCATCAGCGCCGGTGCGCTCAATGAAGGCATTCAAACTGGCGCGCACGGTGTCTGCATCTCCAATGGCTGAGCAGGACAAGATGCTGTCGAGCAGGGCGCGCTCGCCCGGGCCAACCAGATGGGGGTAATTGGTGATGGGTGGAGGCAGGCGCTCGGGACGGCCACTGCGCAGGTTCACAAAGGCTTGCTGCATGGAGGTGGCCTGAAACGCCGCCTCTTCGTCGCTGTCGGCAGCGAAAACGTTGAAGCCGAGCATCACATGGGACTTGGCCAGTTTCGCCGAGGGTCTGAAGTTGGCGCGGTACAGGGCAATGGCTTGCATCATTTGCTGCGGTGCAAAGTGTGAGGCAAAAGCATAAGGCAGACCCAAAGCGGCCGCCAACTGAGCGCCAAACAAGCTGGAGCCGAGAATCCAGACTGGCACCTCCAGACCCTGTCCCGGAACCGCTCTTACCGAGTTTTTGGAATCGTTCGAAAAGTAATCCATCAATTCGATGACATCACGCGGAAACTCATCAGCATCCGAAGACATGTTGCGGCGCAGGGCGCGCGCGGTGACTTGGTCCGAGCCTGGGGCCCGGCCCAGGCCGAGGTCAATGCGGCCCGGGTAGAGTGAGGCCAGAGTGCCAAATTGTTCTGCAATGACCAGTGGCGAGTGATTCGGCAACATGACACCGCCAGCACCGACCCGGATGTGTACCGTGCCGGCTGCCACATGGGCTATCAAGATAGCCGTTGCAGCGCTGGCAACGCCCGGCATGCCATGGTGCTCTGCTAGCCAGTAGCGTTGGTAGCCCCAACGCTCGGCGTGCTGGGCCAAGTCAAGTGTGCTGCGAAAAGACTGCGCGGCATCACTCCCTTGCAAAATGGGGGAGAGGTCGAGGACTGAGAAAGGAATCATTCTTGTGATCTTAGGTCTTTCAAAAGAATGGCAAGTTAACATCCGGTCAAACCCTTTTTTAAGCGGATAGGCCGATTTTCCAGGCCCCTGCCTGATACTGCTCAAAAGGAAAAAATCGCGTTTTGTAATTCATTTTTTTGCACTCGTTAATCCAATAGCCTAAATAAACATAGGGGAGCTGCAACGCTTGGGTTCGTGCAATCAGCCATAAAACGCCGTAAGTGCCATAGCTGTTGTGATCGTCCGGTTCGTAAAAAGTATAAACCGCGGACACGCCGTCATCCAGCAGGTCGATGACGGAGACCATTTTCAGGGTGCCTGGCGTGCCGTCGGCATTGGTTTCGCGGAACTCCACTAAGCGGGTGTCGACCCGACTTTGCAGAAGAAATTGCGTGTATTGATCAACGCTGTCCTGATCCATGCCGCCGCCATTGTGTCTGCCGTGTTGGTAACGCAAGTACAAGTCGTAGTGCTCTTGTACGAAGCACAGGTCGATGACGCGGGCTTGAAGCTTGCCATGGCGGGATCGGGCACGGCGCTGACTGCGATCCGGTTTGAATTCGTTGGCCATCACACGCAGGGGGATGCAGGCGCTGCAGTCGCAGCAATAGGGCCGATAAGTGAACATCCCACTGCGTCGGAAGCCCTTTCGGACCAGGTCAGAGTAGGTGGTGTTATTAATCAGGTGACTGGGCGTGGCGACTTGCGAGCGTGCTTGCTGGCCAGGGAGGTAGCTGCAGGGGTAAGCGGCAGTTGCATAAAACTGCAACGTTTTGAGGGGGATGTCATTAAAGTTTGTCACGGCGTCGTTCATTCATCAGGGAGCAAGTGCTGCCAGTACCGGGGGGCAAACTGCCAGGAAGCGATGTGTTGATCAAGCCCCAGAGCCACTTTGCTTTCAAATAGCGCGCGACTCGTTTCCCGCGCACCCAAAGAGGCCAAGTGCTTGGTGTTTTGCTGGCAATCAATTTGTACAACACCGTGCTGTCGACAAAAACTGATCAGCGCGGCCAGTGCGATTTTGGAGGCATCTGTGGCGAGATTGAACATGGATTCACCAAAGACGGATTTTCCCAGCGCAACACAGTACAAACCACCTACCAGTTTGCCATCGACCCAGGTCTCCACACTGTGGGCCAGTTTTGCTTGATGCAAGTCGCAGTAGGCGTCAATCATGTCAGGCACGATCCAAGTACCGGTGTGTCCGTCGCGTGGACTGTTGGCGCAGGCCTGAATCACTTCTTTAAAGGCGCTATCGATCCGAACTTCACAATCTGTATTTTTTTGAAATTGCCTTATTGTTTTTTTTAATGAGGGGTGAAGCTTGAATTCTGAAACGTTCAGCACCATCCTGGGGTCGGGACTCCACCAGAGCGTGGGCTGACCCTGGCTGAACCAGGGAAAAATCCCTTGACTGTAGGCGCGGCGTAATGTTTTAACATCCAGCGCGCCACCAATGGCCAGCAGGCCGGGGGCTGGAGAGCCGGGTCCCCAGGCTTGACTCGCCGGCGGAAAGTGCTGTCCCGGCGCAAGCTTTGAAATCGGAGGAAATGTTGATGACATCAGCAGACTGTATGCGATAGGGCCGGGACCTGCTGTGCCCAGTGGTAATTTGAATTCATTTGTTTATTAAATCTTTAAAATGCCCGCCAGGCGAAAACAGGCCTGGCAGGCGTTACAATAATGCTCAGTCGGGGCGTAGCGCAGCCTGGTAGCGCATCTGGTTTGGGACCAGAGGGTCGAAGGTTCGAATCCTTTCGCCCCGACCAATTATTTAATCTCTCGATCTCTGCCCGTAGCTCAGTTGGATAGAGCAACAGCCTTCTAAGCTGTGGGTCGTGGGTTCGATCCCCTCCGGGTAGACCATAAGACCTTTCAGAAACACATCAGAATACTCAACACCCCGCGTAGCGTAAAGCTTCGGCGGGTTTTTTTATTCAATCCGTGGCTGAGCGTGTAAGGGTCAGGCTGTCGTCTTTTCTTAGAGCTGAACGATGGTCATGTCGGTCAATCCCTAGGGCACTGTCATAAGTTACCGTACCGTCAAGCGTGAGGTCTGTCGCGTAATCTGCCGTGTTGCTGTGGGTGGCGCCTGTGATGCCGCCCGTCAGGCCACTGTTGCTGGGTAAAACGGAGGCGCTGATGTTGGCTGTGCTGCCACTGCCCGGTTGAATGAAGGCGCGACCCCTGCTGTTGGCGTCATTACTGATGCTCACCACGCTGGGGTTGCTGGAGACCCAACTTGACAGCGACGTCAGGCCCACTTCACTGAAGGGAATGCCGCCCAGCCCGATCGCACCTGACAAGACCGCGCTGTAGTAGCCCGTATTTAAAGTGCGGGGAGCCGAAAACACTTTGTCGACATAAATGCCGCGGGTCAAGAGTTGCTTGTCGACTTGTTCCGGCAAAGTCAGGTCGCGTGGTGGCAGCCCTGATCTGTCCCAGTTCTCCGTGCCGCCGGCATCCCGTATGACCTGTCCTGTTACTACATCACGGACAAAGGCTTGATAGCTCGCCAGTGCGGGTGGCGGTGTGACTGGACTCTCTGTGCTGGCGAGGTAGTCTTCAGGCATGACCGTGACCTCGACCAACCGCCAATCCTGCATGATGCGGTAAATACCGTCCACGCGTAAAAACCGGCAAGCTTCCAGGTAGACATTCCCATTCAATTCAGGCACCTCACCCAGTGTCATCTGAGGGTTTTTGCTATTGATACTGTAGTGTTTGTGATTGCCACTCGGGGTGTAGTCGGCGGAGGGTCGCTCGGGATCGAACAAGGCGGTACTTGCGCTGGCGGCAGGCGTTGCGGCATCGTCACGGTCATGGTGATCCACACAACAAGTGTGACACAAGGGGGGCTGCTCACGCTGTTCGGAATCGACGGGTATGCCTGTGACCTTGATGACCTGATCTGCCTCGTCTCTGGGGTATTGCACTGTCAACTTGCCTATGACGTAGCTGAAATAGCCGGGTGGATTAGCCGCCGCCGGGGTTGCAAACTGGCAGTGGCAGGCCAGCGTTAAATAGTCTTCCCGCGATTGTTCGCCTTCGATGCTGTAATTCGATGCGCTGAACTGGGTGACAACGCTCAAGCCGTTTGAGTTCACGACCGTCAGGGCCTGACTGGATGCCCGGTGGCGACGGTCGCCCAGCGTGATCGGCACAACATCGGGCGCAGCAACGGCTGTGTACTGTCGTTTGGGGCCTGCGACCGCTTGTGTCGAACTGGCCGCACCAAAGGCATTGGTCGCCGGATGATTCGGTGCAATAGCAGTTTCAAGAGCTTCGGTGGCATATCCGTTTTGATCGCGCCAGCTCACCACGACCTTGACGCCCTTGAAGTTGCCATGGTCTACAACAAACCATGTGCGCTCAAATCGGGCGTGGCCGACCTCGACGTTGCCACTGGGAAACAACAAGCGGCCACTGACAGCAGCTTCATGGCCACCACCCGTTCGACCATTGGGCCGGTCGGGTGTCGCAATCTCGGTATAGCAAAAGACGCCAACACCACAATTTTCGCCATAGGCACTTGCCGCATCCATCCACTTGAAGCCACGCAGGTCCTCCAACTTTTCCTGAGCCAGAGAGATAGCCATGGTACGGTTGTTAGCGGTTGTGCCTTCCCGGATGAGCAAGGCTTGAATTTTGCTCATGCCTACCATGCCAATCAGTAAAACCAGCAGGGTGACCAAGACTTCAATGAGGCTGGTGCCGTACTGTGGTTGACGATGAAAGGGGCTCAGTTGCAATGCATCACTTTCTGGCTGTGTCCATTTAAAGAAAGTCAGCCCAGCTACCAGGAATTTTGGTCATTACCCTGAACTGATTGCTCAGCGGATTACCAAATGCCTCGATGACCGCCTGGGAGTAGACCAGATGAAACGTACCATTGACCCGCAACACCATGGCGGAGGCATCGTTTGACACGATACTGCCAAAGAAGTGAGCCCGTCCGTGAATGGTGATGCTCCCCGCGTTGTACGACGGGCCAGGCGGCGGGCCAAATGACAGCAACAAGCCATAAAAAGCCGAGTCGTCCTGCATGGTGAAATTGCCTGATTCAACGATCAATTGAATCGGTGCATCCGCTTGCCCCACTGTGTTGCTGCCAATATCGCAGTCACCGGTGATCCAGAAAATACCGGTCTGACGGTTTGCAGTGCGGGTCGCCAAATGAGTGCAGTCCGGCAAGACGGTGGCTTGTGCCTTGACGGTGCCGTAACTGCGGGTGGGGATGCCAAATAGATACTGAAAAACATCTGTCGGAAAATCAGCCGCATGCTCGACCATATCAATTCCTTGACCTATCGGGCGAGTGCTGCAACTGTTGTGAGCTGCGATGTACTCGCCAAGAGGACAGGTGATGACCGAAGCCTCGGAGGCGTTCAGGGCTGCTTGGCTCCAGATGGCGATCGGTACGCCCTGGCCGCCGCTGTTGG
>JBLHZH010000171.1:0-5751 GCA_047629695.1 Rhodoferax sp. | reverse complement strand
TGACGGTGGCATTCGGCGCGTGCGGTTTCTAGAAAAGATGACCGCCAGTATTTTGTCCAATGGACGCCTTCGGGGTGCATTTGGAATAGCCGGCGGCGAGCCGGGTCAGGTAGGCGTGAACCGTGTAGTCAGGGCTAGCGGAGCAGTAGAAGAGCTTGCACACATCGGTCAGGCGGAAATGCAGGTTAATGATGTGTTTGAAATACTCACCCCAGGTGGCGGGGGATTCGGTCAATAGCACGCGAGAGGTGGATTGAGCGGTGTGAAAAAGACTTAATTTTTTCGCTGTAGAAACTCTTTGTCGTTCTCAAAACTGTTCGTTACGGCGTGCGTAGATATGACTTTGCCGGTTCCTGTTGCGTCCTCATTCATCTCAACAGATCGACCATTAACTGTAAGTTTGATCATTGACATGAAACTTAAATCGTCGTTTTTTTGGAAATCACCGAATTGTGTATCAGTCGCCGTAGCCATGTGAAATGTGGCTTTTCATCGTACTGATACATGGAGAACTTCGTGTCTTAATTGTCAATTTCTGTTTTTTTATCATCACCTTTTTTATATCAGGTGAGGATCTCTGTCATCAGGACTAAAGTTTTGCCACATACACATAAAGTGGAATACGGATCAAAGCGTTGAACTGAAATGTCATGCCCAGCGACAGGCCGAAATAAAGCGAGGGATTGGCTTCTGGAGTGGCATGGCGTATGACGGCGGGCACGGCGATGTAGAACGTACTCGCAGCTAGCACCCTTAGCAAGGTCACATTACCGGGTGACATGTCTAGCGCACGGCCAAGCAGAAGCGCAATGCCCGCATGCACCAATAGCCCGGTAATGGCATACACCATTAGCCAAGCAGATTGCCCCCTTAACTTACCTATTTTTCGTACAGCGAGCAGACTCATGTCCAGCAAAAAGAACGCCAGCATACCTTTGAACAGGTCGACTGAGAAGGGTTGTATGGCCGCTTCGCCTGACTCGCCGGTCAGCATCGCGTCCAGCAGCAACAACTTCGCACCATTGGCCAGGGCTTCGTGCAGAATGCGCCCCAAGGGCGCGTTGACGTCCCCGGCGCTGGCGCCCCCTGCTCCCGCCGTTGCTGAAGCCGCTTGCTGGCGCGCATGGTTGGCCAGTACCACGGCCAGCATGATTGCAGAGGACTCTATCAGCGCCATGGCGGCGGCCATGTGACCTCGCTGACAGGCTTGTAGGTGGCAGCAATTGCCGTCGCATCAAAGCCATTAAGGAATCGGCGCAACATTAGGTTCCCCAGAATGGGCACCATAGCCAAAATTTCGTTCAGCGATGGATTTTTGTGCGCGCTGCGTCCGTTTCAGAATTCAAAAAATGATTTGCATGGTGTTTCTCCCATCGGCTCAAAAATACTCAGCGACAGAAAAAAAATTGATTCTTAAAAAGCAGATAATTTCTTATAGATACCCCTAGAAAAACTGAATATGAGTACGTCATTTAATTACAAGCATCTGTATTACTTCTGGGTGGTAGCCAAAGAAGGCGGCATTTCCCGGGCGGCTGACAAGCTGGACATGGCGGTGCAAACCGTGAGTGCTCAGGTCCGTGAACTGGAACGCACTCTGGGTTACGCACTGCTCAAGCCGGCCGGGCGCGGGCTGGTACTGACCGAGGCTGGACTGGCCGCCATGCAGCAGGCAGACTTGATTTTTCAACTGGGTGAGAATCTGCCGTCACGGGTGCGTGACGCGGTGAGTTCGCCGACGGTGCGTTTGGCCGTTGGTGTTTGCGATGGTCTGCCCAAACTGGTGGTACATCGACTGTTGCTTCCCGTGATAACCGAACCTAATTTGCACTTGCTGTGCCATGAGGGAGCGTTGAATGATTTGTTAGGCGACCTGGCGTTGCATCGGCTTGACATTGTGCTGTCCGACCGTCCCTCACCGGCTAACCCCAACATCAAGCTCTATAGCCACGCGATGGGCTCATCGACTATCGGCTGGTACGGTACACCGATTTGGGTAGACGCTGCAAGCAAAGACTTTCCGCACAGCCTGGCCGCTGTTCCCTTGTTATTGCCCACCATGCACACGGCGGTGCGTGACCGTCTGGATCGGTGGTTTGAGCAGCGTGGCATCCGGCCACGGATCGTCGGCGAGTTTGCTGACAGCGCCTTGTTGAAAACATTTGGTGCCAGCGGCATGGGCGTGTTTCCCGCGTCCGAGTGGGTACATGACGATCTGCTAGCCCACTACGCCGTGCAGCGCCTGGGTCCGTGCGAGGGCGTCACTGAACAGTTTTTTGCGATTGGTACCGAAAAGAAAGTGCAGCACCCGTTGGTACAAAGACTGCTGCAACCCGCGCTTTAAGAAGACCGTATTCCAATAAGTACCTTTTCTTCTTCTCGTCTTTGCAAGCGAAGCGTGGCAATCCAGGGAGTCTTGGACTACCGCGGTCTGTAGCCTCGCAGAGATGAAGGTGCTTTTGGCGTTTCCCGCACCCTTAGCGCCACAAAATTTAAGTAAATCACCCGGCTTACCCCCTGGGCTGGGCTGGCGCACTGCGCATGCTCAGTAGCATGGTCAAAATCAGGATGCCTACCACTACGCCCAACGAAACCGCTACCGGAATCTTGTAGACGTCGATCAGGCACATCTTGGTGCCAATGAACACCAGGATCACCGCCAGACCGTAGTTGAGCAAATGAAACTTGTTGGCAACGGCGGCTAGTAAAAAATACATGGCCCGCAAGCCCAATATGGCGAATACGTTGCTGGTCAGTACGATAAAGGGGTCGCTGGTGATGGCAAAAATAGCGGGAATAGAGTCCACCGCAAAGATCACATCGGTGAGTGCAATCAAGCAGATCACCATGAACAGTGGTGTAGCAATTTTTTTGCCGTTTTCGATCGTCCAGAATTTCTCGCCGTCATAGTTCTTACTGACCGGCAGCAGTTTGCGCAGCAACTTCAAAGCAGGGTTGTCATCCAATTCAGGCTCTTTGCCAGCAGCCCACCACATTTTTACGCCTGTGAGGATCAGGAACGCACCGAATATATACAAAATCCAGTGGAATTCGGCCAGCAACCAGCCGCCAATCAGGATCATGATGGTGCGCAGCACAATAGCACCAATGATGCCAATCATCAGCACCCGTTTCTGAAATTGCGTGGGCACGGCAAAGTAGGTAAAGACCAGCAGAAACACAAAGATGTTGTCCACCGCCAGCGATTTTTCGATCAGGTAGCCCGTCAAAAATTCCAGCGACTTGGTGTTGGCGATTTCAACCGACCCGGTGGCATCTTTGACCGCCCACCAAAACAAGCCATTGAATAAAAAGCTGAGCACAACCCAGACCAGCGACCACTTTAGCGCTTCTTTGACGCCAATATCATGCGCACCTTGCTTTTTGAGTACAACAAAGTCAATGAACAGCGATGCCAGCACGATGCCACCGAACGTGGCCCATAGCCAGAGGGGAGCAATTGTTTGCATAAGAAACTTCCAAGTTGAGAGTGGGCAACCCTCTCAAGGGGTTTTGCTTGTGCTGCGAACCAAGGCAGCAGTACAGGGTTTGGACAAGTCTAGCGGCATAACCGTTTGATTATTCTGATGGATATGTAAATATAGTTCGCAAAAAAAGGAATATTTAAGCTATTTTTCCTGGTGTGACTATGGGCCATGGCGCTCTTGATCAACCCTGGATGGGTCGCTCCCAAAACCAACGGTAATATAAACGCGTGAATAAGTAACGGCGGCCACGAACTCATGGTGATAAAGCAGACATTGATGACCGTATGTCCACTCTTTATCTAAGGGCGTCCGTGATGCAGGGTTTGTGTGTCAAAGTAACGTTCACCATCTCGTAGGCGGGTGCTTCCAACCAAGTTGATACAGTTTGATGGACTGCCTATTTAAACGCTATTTGCGTTGGGCTGATTCTGCCGCTCGCGCCCAGCGCTGGAGGTAGGGCCGCAGGTGCAAGAAGCTGCGATACATCACTTCTAATAGCGGCGTAACGCCGGGCAGTCGACCGATTCGGCCCAGCCAGCGCCAACCCGGCATGGTCAGCCAAAGCGCTACAAAAGCGGCGGCACCGCTGAGCAGCTGGCCGTCTTTCAGACGCACATGAAACCGGCTCATATACTGAGCCTGGTCAGCAGCGTTCAGACCAGCCGTATTTTTACTCACGTCCAGCCATGTCACGGCCTCTAGCGGCGCAAGCGATTGGTAAACGCCGATTTCGCGACGACATAAGGGACAATTCCCATCAAACATCACAGTCAGTGCATCGCAGCTTACGGGCGGCGTGTTGTCCTTTGGCTCGCTCATGTTGCCCGCCCGCCTGGGAACAGCAGCCAGATAAAAATCAGTAGCTGGATCATATTCAGACCAACACTGAGCCAATGCAGCGTTTTGAATGTCGTGACTTGTTTCTCGTCCCGGGCTCGGTTAATGCGCGGTGTGAGCCAAAAACAGTTGAAAAAGAAAACCAGAGCGCACCCTAGGAGCGTTGCCTGGTCGGTTATGCCACTCTCCCCCGCAAACGCTAGCGCTAAGGCTACTGCGGTCGTGACACCCAGAAAGAAGAAGTATTTGGGAAAGAACTTGCGCACATAGGCCGCCGACCATTCTGGTGGCAGTGCCGTGAAGATGGTGGGTGCAACTGCCACGGTAAAAAACACCATGATTCCGACGTTACCGGCTATCAAAAGGTGGGTCAGGTAAGGCCACATCACAACGCCGTCCACCGTAAACCGGGCCGGGTAAATAGGGCAGAGACACTTTTTCGAACGGCGGTCATGAGTAGCGGCTTCATTTATGCCAGAACATACTGGAAACCATTTGTATCGCAAAACGTCAGTCGATGCTTATGTCAGGGAATTACGTTACCCGCTACTTTTATGGTGGTGCAACAGCCCCATCCACACCGCTAAAGCCACCTAGGCCTTGTACCTTCACTTTTTATTGTTGCACTCCCCTGTGCTTAATGAGGTACTTATGCCTGACTGCCAAAGTCATAAAGTCGTTCAGAACTGCAGGATGAGTGTTTTCAACGGTGGTTGTCCGTCTGCAGAGGGGAAATCTGCACCCGGCGTAATGACCTGACAGTCGCGCACGGGGCGCCCCAGCTTGTCGGCGCACCGCAGCACTTGCTCACGCCAGTCGACCATGGCCACCTTGGCCAGGTTGTTGCAGCAAATAAGGACACCCGCATCGGCAGTCGCAAAAATGGCAGGCTTCAACAAACTCTGGTAGTCGCGCAATAAATCAACTGTGCCAAAGGCGCTTTTGGCCCAGGCTGGTGGGTCAAGCAGGACCAGATCAAACTGGCGCTTTTGCAGTCGGGGGTAGTCTGAAAATTGCTGACCACGCCGGCCCGCTAGCGGCAGGCCCGCCAGTTGGCGAATGGCCGGAAAGTAATCGGACTGAATAAACTGCATCTGCATTAACTCTGGATTTAGCGCCCCGTTTTCGCGTCCGATTGCCAGATTGCCTTCTGCGAAATCAAGGTTGACGATCTCACGAGCCCCGCCTGCTGCAGCACATAAACCGACACCGCAGGTATAGGCAAATAAGTTCAATACCGATTTACCGGCGCTATGCTTTTTAACCCAACCGCGGGTGCTACGTAAGTCCAGAAAAATCAGCGGGTCCTGGCCCGCATGGCGTCCGCGGATGCGGTAGTTGAGCCCCCATTCATGCGCAATCAAGTCAGCCAATGCGGCGGGTTCAGCTTGATAAATTAAATCACTGCGATCAATCCGCGAGTTAC
>JBLHZH010000170.1:0-5772 GCA_047629695.1 Rhodoferax sp. | reverse complement strand
TGTAGATCTGCCCGAACAAGGCTTGCGGACGGGGGTTCAAATCCCCCCAGCTCCACCATCACCTTAAAAGCCAACCCTAACCGGTTGGCTTTTTTTTGCCTACTGCCGCGTGTTTACGCGGGTTCCTGCGGGTTCTTGCGGACTTCGGAGAGAGCCACTTCTGCCAGCAACCGGCACGTTTTACTCTCCGTTTGCGCATTCTCTCTTCGACCCGCCCCACCCAGTGCAGGTCGAAGTCCGGAAGGTATGCCCGTCAACCCTATATAAATTAACGGGTTATGTGCGAACGAATCAATTAGTTTTTTTGTGGCACTGGCAGCTGGTTTGGGATGGGGTCTGATAAATCGAGGGGTTTCATGTTGCCGGAAGATAGACTCGTGAGGACTTTGTTAAAGGCTACTGCATTACCAGTTCAATGAGTCGACTAGGAAATTGTTGGGATAACGCTTGTAGCGAGACGCTGTTTGTAGCATTGAAGGTGAAGCGGTTGGACGGGCAGAGACTCAAAACTCGGCGTACTGCCAAGGATGCGACCATTGCTTGGCTGCTTTGGTATAACCGGACTCGGCTTCATTCGACGCTGGACTATGTTGGCTCGGAGCAGTACGAGCAAAACTGGCTTGCCAATCAGCCCAGGAAAGCCAACTCACGAACTCTGTTGTGGGATATGGATTTCAGGGCAGCATCAAACTGCGCTATGAGAAATGATCGGCCGCCCCCTTAGAAATAACCGGTACATGACCCAGCAGGCGTCTTGCCAAGGCCAGCCAGCGCCAGCCGGGCAGGGCGGCCTATAAGACTAAAAATGCCTGGGCGCCGCTGAACAGTTGACCCTCGCGGCCTTGCACATGAACCCGCGCCAGTAACTGTACGCGCGAGGTGCCGGCTGACAGGGGTACAGCCAGATTGCTGGTATCGGCAAAGCACACAGGCGAGCCTGGTTGCAGCGGTTGCAGGTCACGATAGACGGCAATTTCGCGTCGACGCAGCGGGCAGGCGCCGTCGTAGAGCACGGTCAGTGCCGCAGGACACTGGCTTATTGTGTTCTGGCTCGTATCGTTCATAGTTTGGTCTAAATAGGTTCACCACGCTGGCGCTTGTCGGGCGGCCAGCAAGTCTGATGCTGTAGCAAAGCCGCGCGAGGTCCGTGTCCACCACTGGCTAAAGGAGTCACACTGCCTGGCAACCTCCGGAAAAAGCTCAACCGCCGCTTCGCAAACCGCCAAGCGCGCCAACCAAGGTGCAAGATGCGGCTCGTCCACACTGCGCACTAGAGCGGCGCCCTGCATCGCTGCGCCAAGTGCGGCCGCGTCGCCCTGCCAACGTAGCTCAGCAAGTTCAGTCATTCTGCTGGCAACAAAACGCCAGCGCCGCTCGCTCCAAGGCCGGGTGCGGTGAAAGTCGGTGACAAAGACGCCCACCACCACCGTGTCAGCAGACAAGGAAGTGGGCAGGTCGCCCAGATTCCATGGGTGTACCAGCCACACCTTGCGCCCTGCTATAGCCGCCGCGTCAGGCTGTACCCAGCCCAGATCAAGGGGTGGTTCTGCAAGAAGGGTAGGCTCGATCAGCGCGCCTTGGTTGGGTGTATCGTGCTCGTTACGGGAGCGGCGCATGGGTTGTCGGGCGAGCCTATCCAATGCTTCATATGACTGGTCGATCACACTGCCCGGGCTGTGCCAGGAGGCAGGCGCATAGCGGGCAACGTTGTCTGCATTGAAAAGGTAAGGCTTGCTGCTGCCGGTGCCCGCCACCCACTGCCAACTAAGGTGGTTGCTTGCAAGATCACCGTCTATCAGATGGCCGTAAAGCCAGTCTGCTGCAATCCGCCAGTCCACCTTGCGCACGTGCACAACATAGCTTGCCAGCCACATCCGGGCATGGTTGTGCAAATAGCCCGTGGCGTACAAGGTGCGTACCGCCATATCGATAACGGGCACACCGGTATTTGCCTGACGAATATCTTCGGGTAGCAGCGCTGAGTAGCTTGTCTGGGGCAGCAGGCCCTCGCGCAGGGATTTAAAAATTTCTTCTCCCCGAAACGCCCAGACATGACGAAAGTATTCGCGCCAACCCAACTCGAACACGAACTTGTGTTGCACATCGAGCAAGTGCTTGGCGGTCACACCGGCCAGAACCTCGGGCAGGCTGATCAATCCATGGGTGATGTATGGCGACAAGCCAGTGACGGCGCCCTCAATGGCGTTACGGCTGCGCGCATAGTCGCCAGGTCGCACACCACTGATGCGCTCCAAAGCAGCTTGGCGCGTGGGTGGGAAAGTATCAAGTATTGTCATTGGGCTAAACCGACTTCACCGCGGCGGATCGCGTCGGCACGAATCGTCACGGCTTGTTTTTGGCTCTCTGTCATGCGCGCCACGTTCTTGACCTGCAAAGCCATGCGGGGGTTCTTGGCCAGCAGTGTTTCGTGCCGCATCAAAAAATCCCAGTACAGCGTGGTGTAGGGACAGGCGCGTTCACCCTCACGCAGCGCGGGGTCGTAACGGCAGCCCTTGCAAGGCCCACCCATGCGCTGAATGTACTTGCCCGTAGCTACATAGGGCTTACTTGCCATGAGGCCGCCGTCGCCGTACTGGCTCATCCCTAAAGTGTTGGGCAATTCCACCCACTCGACCGCGTCCACATAAACCGACAGGTACCAGGCATGAACTTGCTGCGGCTGCACGCCCAGCAGTAGGGCATAAAGGCCCGTCACCATCAGGCGCTGTATGTGGTGCGCGTAGCCGTGTTCCAGGGTCTGCGTGATGGCATCGCGCAAGCACGCCATGTCGGTCTGACCGGTCCAAAACCAAGCGGGCAATTCTTCTTTGGCATTGAGAGCATTGCGCTCGACGTAGCTGGGCATTTGCATCCAGTAAATACCGCGCACGTATTCACGCCATCCCAGGATCTGGCGGATAAAGCCCTCAGCGCTTTGAAGCGGCGCATGGCCGGCCCGGTAGGCTGCTTCCACCGCTTGAACCACCTCGTGTGCACTGAGCAGCTTGAGGTTCATGGCCGAGGACAGATGCGAGTGGTACAGCCAGGGCTCGCCAGGCCATAGGGCATCTTCATAGCGGCCAAAAAGCGGCAGGCGCTCGTCAACAAAGCGCTCTAATGCCTGTAAGGCTTGGTTGCGGGTAACCGGCCACGCAAAACTATCGAGCGTGCCGGGGTGGTTAGCAAAGCGGGTGTTAACCAGTGCAATGACCTCTTGCGTGAGGGCGTCTGGCTCAAAGGTCGCGCGAGGTGGCACCGGGCCGGGGCCTCGGGGGCCAAAGGCTTCGCGGTTGTCGGCGTCAAAATTCCATTGGCCACCAGCGGGCTTACCATCGTCCATCAGGATGTTGTGGCGTTGTCGCAGCTCGCGATAAAAGTACTCCAGTCGCAGCGACTTGCGCCCACTGGCGTGGGCTGCAAATTGACCCACTGTCGTAAAGAAGTGTCGGTCCTCGCAGACTTCCAGCTTCAGACCTGCTGCCTCGACCGTAACCTTGAGTTGCTGAAACACGCGCCAATCGCCCGGCGCGGTCATCACCACGCGCTGCGGCGCTAGCGCCGCCAGATCAGCCTGCAGTTTGGCTCCAAGGCTGTCCAGATCAGCGGCAGCGCCGGTGTCGTCGAGCCGGTGGTAGTGCAGCGGTCGACCGGCGTCGCGCAGCACCTTTGCAAAGTGACGCATGGCGCTCAAAAACAAGGTGATGCGCTGCTTGCTTGACCAAACGTGGGTGGACTCTTCGTGGGCCTCGGCCATCCACACAGCGTCTTGTGCGGCGTCAAACCCGTCAAAGGCTGCGGCTTCCAGGTCGAGCTGATCTCCCAGCACTAAAATCAGATGTCTTACATGATGCATGGTGGCCTTTTAAGGGTGTTGGTGGTGCGCGGGGCTGTGGGTGTAGGTGGCGATGTAGTTAACCTGTGTGCCCTTGCACCATGAGGCTTTGTGCACAAGCGGCACATAGCGCATGCCGCGCAGATCCCGTATCTGCAAGTCTGAGGGAGCCAAAGCAGAACTCAATTCTCCGGGACGTACAAACATCGACCACTGGTGGGTGCCGCGTGGTAGAACCCGAAGCAGGTATTCGGCTCCGATGATGGCAACTACAAAGCTCTTGAAGGTGCGGTCGATGGTGGAGACAAACAGCATGCCGCCTGGCGCCAAGCAGGCAGCGGCAGTGGCCAAAAATGCGGGCACGTCGCTCACGTGCTCGACCACCTCAAGCGCCAGCACCACATCAAAACTCTCTTGTGGAGACAGCACCTCGGTGGGTTCGCCCAGCCGATAGTCAACCTTGACGTTGTGCGATTGAGAGTGCATGCGAGCAGCGGCGACGTTACCCGGTGAAGCGTCCACGCCCACTACTTGCGCGCCAAGGCGGGCCAGCGCTTCTGACAGCAAGCCGCCGCCGCATCCCACATCCAAAATTCGTAACCCATTCAGTGCGCTGGAGGTGTCTCGTCCGAAGTGCGAGGCGATCTGAGAGACCACGTAGTCAAGCCGTAAGGCATTGACAACGTGCAGTGGCCGCATCGGTCCTAGGCTGTCCCACCAGGTTGCACTCAGGCGGTTAAAGCGTTCGATTTCGGCTGTGATGGCGGTCATGCGTCTGTCACTCAAATGTGGCGAATTAAGGCGACTGCAGCGCTTGAGCCTGTGCCCACCATGGCGCACCAGACGCGAAGCACCATACCAGGTCGGGCAGGACCACGTGCGGCAACCGCCTCGTCGCGGTGAGCCACTTCGTCGGCTTGGCAATCGAGCAGGGTCTGGCGCAGATCACTAAGGTACGGCTGCGAGGCCAGCGCGCGCACCTGCTCATCGTAGTGGTGGTCTACAAAGGTCTCTACAGCCTCGATCGTTGCGTAAACCGCCTTGGAGCCGAACAGCGCAGGCAGGGCACCAGTAAGAAACCCGGCCAGACGCCACAATGGCAGCAGACGGCTGTGTTGCGCCGAAGGTAACCAACCCGCGATGAGTCGCAGGTGCTTTTGCTCTGTGGCCAAGTGATGCTCAGCGAAAGCCCGCAACATGGGATCGCGCGCAAATCGCAGCACCCCTTGGTAAATGCAGACAGCGCCTACCTCGCCCGCATGGTCGGTCCGCAGATCAGCAAACACCCAGTCAGGAAGCTTGTCTCCTGGAGCGAGGAGCATGCGACTGGGTTTGACGATTTGTAGTCTGCCCGCGCCAGCCAGAGGCACTGTGGCCGATTCAGTCACCATCAGCCCTTTTTGGCCCATGCACTGCACCAGCCTTTGCCTGCAACTTGCTTGCCGGCAAACAGCGGGCAACCACCCCAGGCATCATTGGCTTTGCCTTGGTACAAGGCACAGTTTGTGCAAACTTGACCAGCAGCGTATTTGGGGTACTTTTTGGTGTCGGTTTTTGTGGCATCCGCCACATAGCCCAAGGCCACAGACTGTGGGCCTTTTTCGTCAGCCTTTGCTTGGCTGTGGGCAGAAGTGGCCAAAAGCGATATGCCAGCGGCCAACGTTATGAAAAAGGTGCGTCGCTTGTTGTTCATGGGAATTCTGATTTAAAACAAGACAGGTTAATTTCACAGCAGCGCCAAGGGTTTGCTTTCTTGGTGCTCGGAGACTTCAACAAAACTGTCGCACTTCACCTGAAACTAAGGAATAAATTGTACCGTGTCAAAAACGACAAATTATGTATTGAGTCGCTATTGAGTCTGTATGTTAACCTACGAAAGGCGGATGAAAGCCCTATTGCCTTCAATGATAGGGGCATAATCCAACTCATAATTAACTCAG
>JBLHZH010000169.1:0-5812 GCA_047629695.1 Rhodoferax sp. | reverse complement strand
GAGCTTTGGCAAGATGCGCTTGAAGCCTCTCAGCGTCAAAGGTGAGTTTTGGCCACTCTGGCAGCTACCAGATCCATTTTTGATACGAAAATATGACTTATGAATATCATTTTTTGATTTTATTTGATTTGATTAATGATAATCGTATCAGCTGAAATTTGACACCGACAGCGACAACGCGCGATTGGCAGAGCTTAAGAATTTATGCTTACCAAGAATCACGCGCTTTCGGGCAAGCGCTGGAGGGTTGGTTAACGCAAATTGTGCGAGAGTTGCTGCCCAAGGATCCGGTGGCCGCCTTCGCGTTGTTTGAGTCGTTCATTGAGTCGGTCGCGTTCAGATCAACCGCCCGTGTGCGGCTGGCTTAAGCGATATGCAAAAGCAGTCTTTGTGGTGCGCCAAGTCTTTATACACAAGGACGACAGCACGGGCATCTTGCATCTGATTTGCAGTGGCTTAACTTGCGACTATGACGACATCACTACGACCTACAAAAAACAGTGGCAAGTGGAGGTGTTTCACAAATCCTTGAAGTCCAATGCGAATCCGGCAAAGTCCCCGACGCGAGTACCGCGAACCCAAAGCAATCACATCTTCATGGCTATTACTGCCACCTTTAAGCTTGAGTGCCTGAGCTTCACCCACAAGCTTAACCCCTTTGCGCTTTGTCGCAGGCTACGCTTCAACGCATCGCGCGCCGTGTATGCCCAGCTTCAGCGGCTCTAGGCGACTGCGTAGCATCCGTTAAATATGTAGAGCCGCCAGGGCGCCGACCGTGACGCCGACGGCCCCGGCGCCAAACATGGCAATCTTGAGCCAGTGTTTTTTAGTCAGAATCGCGATGGCCGCCAGCGCAATCGAGACCTGCAGCACGGTGGTGGACTGGGCCCAGCGGTGATGCTGGTGCATCTGCGCTTCGCTTTGCTGGTCCCACTGCGTGGCATCGAGTTCCATTTTTTCGGCAACCAGCTTGACTTCGTTCTTTTCTTTGTCGTAACGTTCTATCTTGGCCTGATAAAAGGGTTTTTTATCTTCGGAGGCGAGGTCACGCGCCAGTTCGGCCAGTGACTGTTTGGTGCTTTTGGCCTGAAAAAAATTCCATTGGTTGGAGGCTTCTGTTTTTTTGATGGCGGCGTTGTTTTTAAACAGGCCGGCGTTGGCCTGCGTGGCCCCGCCCATATAGCCAAAAATGGCGCCGACGGTGGCGATGATGGCGGTGAACATAGCAATCTGGTTGATCATGCTGCCGTTTTCGCCACCATGCCCGCCCTGCGACGCGTGCTCCAGTTCGTGGTCGTGTGGCCCGTGTACGTGAAATCCATGTTCTGACATGTCAAACCTTTGTATCTTTGCAATAAGTGACGAAACTAAAACTTATGCCGGTGGTGGAAACCTGCCGGTTGCGTGCGGTCTCCCGCCACGCCGACCCGAATTGTGGGGCATAAGCGTCACCGTCAAAATTAGCGTCAATTTCTGTCACGACAGCGCTGCTGGCCAGCGGCAGGGCCTGGGCGTAAATCTCGGCACCGCCGATCACCCAGGCCTCGCTGTCGGCCGGGCACAGAATCAGTGCTTCGCCCAGCGAATGGGCGCATAAGGCCCCCGGCGCCTGCCAGTCAGGCTGGCGTGTGACGACCACGTTGATACGTCCTGGCAGCGGCCGAAAGCGCGGAGGCAGCGAGTCCCAGGTCTTGCGTCCCATGATGACCGGGCAGCCCAGTGTGGTGCGCTTGAAGTGCGCCAGGTCTTCGGGCAGGTGCCAGGGTAGGGTGTTGTTATGGCCGATCACGCCATTGGCGGCGCGGGCAAAAATAAGGTGCAGTCCCATTTAGACCGCCACCGGGGCCTTGATGGCGGCATGGCATTGGTAGTCCAGCATGTCAAAGTCTTCAAATTGGTAGTCAAAAATAGAGTCAGGTTTGCGTTTGATGTGCAGCGTCGGGTAGGCAAAAGGCGCGCGGCTTAGCTGCAGGGCGACTTGTTCCTGGTGGTTGTCATAGATATGACAGTCGCCACCGGTCCAGACAAAGTCACCTACCTCCAGATCGCACTGCTGCGCCACCATATGGGTCAGCAGGGCGTAGCTGGCGATGTTGAAAGGCACGCCTAAAAAGATGTCGGCGCTGCGCTGGTACAACTGGCAGCTCAGGCGGCCTTTGCCGCCCAGTTCGGTGGCCGGTGCGACGTAAAACTGAAAGAACGCATGGCAGGGCATCAGGGCCATCTTGTCTAGGTCGGCCACGTTCCAAGCGCTGACAATAATGCGGCGCGAATCGGGGTTGCTCTTGAGAGTCTTGATGACCTCGGCAATCTGGTCAATATGGCCGCCCTCCGGCTTGGGCCAGCTGCGCCACTGAACGCCGTAGACCGGGCCGAGGTCGCCGTTCGGGCCGGCCCATTCGTCCCAGATGCTGACACCGCGCTCCTTGAGCCAGTTGTTGTCTCTGGAGCCCGTCAGAAACCAGAGCAGTTCCTGAATGATGGAGCGCAGATGCACTTTTTTGCTGGTGACCAGCGGAAAGCCTTCATTCAAATCAAAACGCATCTGGTAACCAAACACGCTTTTGGTACCGGTGCCGGTGCGGTCGGCCTTGCTCACGCCCTGGGTTGCCACATGGCGCATGAAATCTTCAAACTGTGAGCGAACAGGGTGGGGGGGTACGGGCAGTGTGGGCGCTGCGGACTGCTGTACTACCCGTCCAGGGTTCATGATATTTTCCGGGTCGAGCGCCTGTTTGATGGCACGCATCATCTGCAGCGCCACGGGGGATTTATAGGCGGGTAGCTTGTCTACCTTGAGGCTGCCCACGCCATGTTCGGCCGAGATGGATCCGTTGAAGCGGGCGACCGAATCAAACACCAGGGTGTTGACTTGGTCTTCATGGTCGCGTAGAAATGCCGCGCCCGCCATGCCTTCGGGCGCTTGCACGTTGTAGTGCAAGTTGCCATCCCCCAGATGTCCAAAATTGACCAGCCCCACGCCGGGAATAGCCTGTTGCAGCAGGGCATCGGTGGCCTCGACAAAAGCCGGGATGCCCGACACCGGGATAGAGATATCGTGTTTGATATTCAAGCCCTCTTCGGCCTGCGCCATCGGGATACTCTCGCGCAACTGCCACAGTTGTTTGGCCTGGGTCAGATTTTCTGCCACCACCGCATCGGTCACGCAACCCTGTTCCAGTGCCGCTTCCAGCAGTTGCTCAAACTGGCTTCGGGCGTGGGCCTCCGAGGCATGGTCCGAGTTTTCCAGCAGCACGCAAAACGGGGTGTCCTGGTACAGCGGCACCCGCAGCGTGGAAAAATGTTTGGCCACCAGGCCCAGAGCGAACTGGCCCATGACTTCAAAACCGGTAAGACCGTTGCCTAGGTGGCGGTGCGCTAGTCCGAGCAATTGCACCGCATGCGTCAGCGAGGGCACAGCGGCCCAGGCGGTCAGTCGGGCCGCTGGCAGGGGGTAGAGCTTGAGGGTGGCCGCGGTGATAATGCCCAGCGTGCCTTCTGACCCGATGAACAGGTCGCGCAGATCGTAGCCGGTGTTGTCTTTGCGCAGACCGGTTAACCCTTGCCATACCTCGCCTTGGGCGGTGACCACTTCAAGCCCTAGGCACAGGTCGCGCGCATTGCCGTAACGCACCACCTGCGTGCCGCCGGCGTTGGTACCTAGATTGCCGCCAATGGTGCAGGTCCCCTCGGCCGCCAAGCTCAGCGGGAAGAGCAATTGGGCCGCCTCGGCATGGGCCTGCAGGTTTTGCAGAATGCAGCCGGCCTCGACTGTCAGGGTCAGGTTGTCGGCGTCCATCTGGCGCACACGGTTCATGCGCTGCAGGCTCAACACAATCTGGCGTCCGCTGTCATCGGGCGTGCTACCTACCACCAGGCCGGTGTTACCGCCCTGCGGCACCAGGCTGACTCGGGCGCTTAACGGTTGACCTTGGTTAAAAGCGACACAGGCGCGCACCACCTGAGCGACTTCGTCGGTGGCGGCGGGCCGCACCACAGCCAAGGCCGTGCCTTGCGCGCGTTTGCGCCAGTCTTGGGTCCAGGCGCTCAGGTCGCCCTCGGTGTGGACATGGGGGGCGCCCACGATGTGGCGCAGTTGATCGAGTAATTGATTCATGTTATTCATCCGCCTTGACGGCGTTGTTCAGTCGTAGACGCACGTGCAGAGCACAGGCGACAAACAGGCTCAGACAGAGCGCGACTTCGAGCATGGCCAGGTAATTGCCTGGCACCGGGTCGCTGTAGGCGCGCACCACCCCTTCGGTAAAGTAAAGCCAGACCAGCAGGCTGACCCAACGGTAGGTGTACATGCGGTTTTTCAGCAAACCGGCCAGTGGAATGCACAGCGGCAGCACCTTGAGTGCCAGCCAAGAGCCGCCGGGACGAATCGGGGCCAGATACAGCTCCCAGGCCAGTCCCAGAATGATGAGGCCCAGCAGGCTGCCCACAGCCAGGATGCGGGTGGTGGTGACCAAAGGTGGAGCGGTGTTTTGTTCGGTGTTCATTGCAATGGCATCATAGCGGTCATGAGCCCGCCCGCCACTGCCCACCCGACCTTGCCCCTGCGCCGGGCTTCTCTGTTTACACGTCTGTTCCGCTTCCCCTGGCGCAGCAGTGTTGCCATGTTGAAGACCCGTTTCCGGGAGGACCGGCTGGGTCTGACCGCCAGCAGCCTGACCTTCACCACGGTGATGGCGCTGGTGCCTTTCATCACCGTTGCGCTGGCTGTTTTCACCGCTTTTCCGATGTTCGCCAGATTTCAGGGTGTCTTGCAAACCTGGTTGATCAATAGTTTGATTCCCGAAAATATTTCTCGTCAGGTGTTGGGCTATCTGACCCAGTTTGCGCTTCAGGCCAGCAAGATGGGGGTGGTCGGCGTGGCCTTGTTGTTGGTGACGGCGCTGGCCTTGATTCTGACCATCGATCACACGCTCAATGGCATCTGGCGGGTGCGCCAGCCCCGGCCTTTCGGGCAACGGGTGCTGGTGTACTGGAGCGCCATCACGCTGGGGCCGCTGTTACTGGGGGTCAGTCTGAGCATCACCTCGTATGTGCTTTCAGCATCCAAAGGCTTGGTCGGGGTGGTGCCGGGCGGGGTTCAGGTGCTGCTGGATATCGTTCAATTTTTATTGGTCGCAGGTGCCATGGCAGCGCTTTACCACTATGTTCCTAATACCCATGTGAAATGGCGACATGCCTGGGTCGGCGGTGTCTTTGTCGCTGCGGGTCTGGAGCTGGCCAAAAAAATGCTGGCTTTGTATTTGAGTCAGGTACCCAGCTATTCGGTAGTTTATGGCGCTTTTGCTACGGTGCCGATTTTTTTAATCTGGATTTATATTGCCTGGATGATTGTCTTGCTGGGCGCCGTGATTACGGCCTACCTGCCCAGTTTGTTGACCGGCACACAGCACCGTGAGGCGCAACCGGGTTTACCGTTTCAGCTGGCGCTGGAAACCTTGCAGCAACTGACCGCTGCGCGTGCCGTCAACGACAAGGGCTTGACCACCAGGCAGCTGGCACAGGCGTTGCGGGTGGATACACTGGAGCTGGAGCCGGTGCTCTCGGTGGTCTGCGAGCTGGACTGGATCGGCCTGTTACAAGAAGAGCTGAAAACTGAAGAGGCTCGCTATGTGCTGCTGGTGAACCCTGATTGCACTCCGCTGTCGCCACTGCTGCAGGTCCTGTTGCTGGGCCAGGACCCGCAGACCGACGCCTTATGGAAACACTGCCGCTGGACCGCTATGGCCCTGCGCGATGTGCTTTGAGGGAGGTAGGGAGCTATAGGCGTCTTCCTCGTTTCTGCGAGCACAGC
>JBLHZH010000168.1:0-5828 GCA_047629695.1 Rhodoferax sp. | reverse complement strand
TAGTAAAGCCATCAACTCCAAAGGGACGATTAAGGCCACACTGGGCTCGGTCAATATCACCGTAGTTTGCGCCGGTGCCATGGTCAACGCCGGGGATGTGGTGCTGGCTGATGTCGATGGCGTGGTGGTGGTGCCCGCCGTATTGGCGGCCCAGGTGGCTGATGCGGCTGAACACCGTGAAAGTTTTGAAGGCGAAAAGCGTGCCATTTTTGCCTCTGGCGTGCTGGGTCTGGACTACTACAAGATGCGCGAAGGTCTTGCCAAAGCCGGTCTGCGTTACGTTGACTAAGCGTCTGGGTGGTAGCGTGTTCTGTTTCGTGCCCCCCTGCCTTCGGCCTCCTTATTAATCTACGCAGAGCAAGCTACTGCCCAAGCTGCAGGCACTTGATGTCAATTATTCAGGATAAACATGGAATTCACAAAAACCCTTGGCTGGCTGGACTGGTTTACCGGCCCCAGCCAACCTCGCTTCAAATTGCCTGCGGGATCGGTCGATGCGCATTGCCACGTCTTCGGTCCGGGCAATCAGTTCCCCTATGCCCCAGAGCGTAAATACACGCCCTGTGACGCCTCCAAAGAACAGTTGTTTGCCCTGCGCGACCACTTGGGCTTTGATAAAAACGTCATCGTACAGGCCACTTGCCACGGCTCGAATAATCGGGCCCTAGTTGATGCCCTCAAGGCATCGAACAACAAGGCGCGTGGCGTGGCCACCGTCAACCGCAACGTCACCGATGCCGAGCTGCAGGAAATGCACGCCGCCGGTGTGCGCGGTACCCGTTTTAACTTTGTCAAACGTCTGGCCGACTTTACGCCGCGCGACGCTCTGTTGGAAATCGCCAATCGCATCGCGCCCCTGGGCTGGCATGTGGTAATTTATTTCGAGGCGGTTGACTTGCCCGAGCTGTATGACTTTTTCACCGCTTTGCCCACCACCGTGGTGGTTGACCACATGGGTCGCCCTGATGTCAGTAAGCCGGTAGACGGTCCCGAGTTTGAGCTGTTTGTCAAGATGATGCGTGAGCACAGCAACATCTGGAGCAAGGTCAGTTGCCCCGAGCGCTTGTCAATTAGCGGACCCAAGGCTCTGAACGGCGAACAAAATGCCTACGCCGATGTCATCCCCTTTGCCAAACGTCTGGTGGAAACATTCCCTGACCGTGTACTGTGGGGCACTGATTGGCCGCACCCGAACCTGAAGGATCACATGCCTGACGACGGCCTGTTGGTGGATTTTATTCCGCACATTGCCACCACGCCTGAATTGCAGCAAAAGCTGCTGGTCGATAACCCAACCCGTTTGTACTGGGGGGCCTGAAATGTCTTTGGATAAACCTTACCTCGATGTGCCCGGCACCACTATTTTTGATGCTGAACAATCGCGCCTTGGCTACCACCTGAACCAGTTCTGCATGTCGCTCATGAAGGCGGTCAACCGCGAACGCTTCAAGGCCGATGAAGTGGCCTATCTCAATGAGTGGCCCATGACCGCGGAACAAAAGCAGGCAGTGCTGGCACGCGACCTGAACCGTTGCATTGCTGCCGGTGGCAATATCTACTTTCTTGCCAAGATCGGTGCCACCGATGGCAAGAGCTTCCAGCAAATGGCGGGCAGCATGACCGGCATGACCGAAGACGAATACCGCCACATGATGATTTCCGGCGGTCGTTCTGTCGAAGGCAACCGTGTCGTCGGTGAAGACGGTGACGCCCAAGCCCAGCACCAACCCCAAGGCTCAGCCGGCAGAAAAGAGAACACCTGATATGGCCAAAATTACCGCTTCCGTTTTTACCTCCCATGTGCCCGCCATCGGCGCCGCGATTGACCTGGGCAAGATCACCGAGCCTTACTGGCAACCGCTGTTCAAGGGCTACGAGTTCTCCAAGCAGTGGATGAAAGACAATAAGCCCGATGTCATCATCCTGGTCTTTAACGACCATGCCACAGCCTTCAGTCTGGACATGATTCCTACCTTTGCCATCGGCACCGCGGCGGCCTACCAGCCGGCGGACGAAGGCTGGGGCCCGCGTCCGGTGCCCGTGGTACAGGGCCACCCCGAGCTGGCCTCGCACATTGCCCAGTCGGTGATTCAGCAGGACTTCGACCTGACCATCGTCAACAAGATGGATGTGGACCACGGCCTCACCGTCCCGTTGAGTTTGATGTGTAGTGAGCCTGAGGCCTGGCCTTGCCCGGTCATTCCGTTTGCCGTCAACGTGGTGCAGTACCCGGTGCCCAGCGGCCAGCGCTGCTTTAATCTGGGCAAGGCAATTCGCAAAGCCGTCGAGAGTTATGACGACAAGCTCAATGTGCAAATCTGGGGCACGGGCGGCATGAGCCACCAGCTGCAAGGCCCGCGCGCCGGTTTGATCAACAAGGAATTTGATAACGCCTTCCTCGACAAGTTGATTGACGACCCCGCCGCCGCTGCGGCCATCCCCCACATTGATTTTGTGCGCGAAGCCGGTTCTGAGGGCATTGAGCTCGTCATGTGGCTGATTGCCCGTGGTGCCATGGACGATGTGGCCGGTGGCCTGCCCCCCAAGTTGGTGCACCGTTTTTACCATGTGCCAGCCTCCAACACAGCTGTCGGCCACGTTATTCTGGAAAACCAATAAGCGTTCTCCCCATTGATTGAAGGACAGTAAATGAGCAAAACCATCAAAGTCGCCTTGGCTGGCGCCGGTGCCTTCGGCATCAAGCATCTGGACGGCATCAAGAACATTGACGGCGTTGAAGTCGTTTCCCTGATCAGCCGCGATCTGGAAAAGACCCGTGAGACCGCTGCCAAATACGGTATTGGCCACGTCACTACCGACCTCGCCGCGAGTCTGGCTTTAGCTGAAGTGGATGCCGTCATTCTGTGCACGCCGACCCAGATGCATGCCGAGCAAAGCATCGCCTGCCTCAAAGCTGGCAAGCATGTTCAGGTAGAAATCCCGCTGGCCGACACGCTGCAGGGCGCGCAAGCCGTCGCCAAGTTGGCTGCTAGCAGTGGTCTGGTGGCGATGTGCGGCCACACCCGCCGCTTTAATCCAAGTCACCAGTATGTGCACCAGGAAGTGACGGCAGGCCGTTTCAGCCTTCAGCAAATGGATGTGCAAACCTACTTTTTTCGTCGCTCAAATATAAACGCACTGGGTCAGGCGCGTAGCTGGACCGACCATCTGCTGTGGCACCACGCGGCGCATACGGTGGATTTGTTTGCCCACCAGGCGGGTAGTCCGATCGTTAAGGCAAATGCGGTGCAGGGCCCGATTCATCCCGAACTCGGAATTGCGATGGACATGAGCATTCAGCTCAAGGCCGCTAATGGCGCGATTTGCTCTCTGAGCTTGTCGTTTAACAACGATGGTCCACTGGGCACCTATTTTCGCTACATCGGCGACAGTGCGACTTACTTGGCACGTTACGACGACCTGTTTAATGGCAAGGACGAAAAGATCGACGTCAGCCGTATCGATATCTCCATGAATGGCATCGAGTTGCAGGACCGTGAGTTTTTTGCTGCCATCCGCGAAGGCCGTGAGCCCAACAGCAGCGTCGCCAGTGTGCTGTCCTGCTACGAGGTGCTGCACGACCTGGAGCAGCAACTTAACGCGAGTTAGCAGGCGGGAGGCGGTTCCGGAGCCAATAGGCGTGTACGTTTCCACCAGTGCGAGAAGCTATCGCAATAGGTCGCTACCGGCTCAAACAAGCTGGTAGGCTGGTGGATCAGGACCCCTGGTGCCGCCCGCTGGGCTAACAGTGCGTCTTGCAACGCCTGCAGCGGGGGGCCAATATGCCGGTCACTTTGTCACTGCACGCTGCCAGCATCCTGCAGCGCGCCGGCCAGGGTGCTGGCAGCGCCCCACCAGAGCGTGGGGGTGTGATGCGCCATGGCGCGACTGACAAAGTTCCAACGACGCGCATTCCATGGATAGGGCGTGTGAAATTCGATCAGTCCGATGCCGATGACGACCGTGCCAGGGGCTATCCAGGGCGGCGGGCCGGACAAAGACCAAGGGTGTATTAGCCAGACATCCTGGCCAGACAAGGTCGCGGATTGCGGTGGGGTCCAGCCGCTGCCCTCGGGCGGTACAGCGTAGCGTAGCGGTTCACCGGCTCCCCTGCAGGCGCCCAGTAACGCTGACGCTGGCGGCGAGGGCAGCGGGGCACCTGCCCGTGCCAAGCTCTCCAGTGCTTCATAGCTGGTGTCGATCACCGTGCCGGGACTATGCCAGGGCGGAGGCGCAAATTTAGCCACGTTTTCGGCATTGAACAGATAGGGCTTGTGGCTGCCGGTGCCGGCAATCCATTGCCAACTCAAATGGTTGCTGGCCAGGTCCCCATCGAGTAAGTGGCCATACATCCATTGCGCGCCGACATGCCAGTGCACCTTGCGCAAGTGAACCAGATGGCTGGCCAGCCACATGCGGGCGTGGTTGTGTAGGTAACCCGTGCTGACTAGCGTTTGCAAAGCCAGATCGATCGCCGCAATACCGGTGCAGGCCTGGCGCACATCTTCAGATTGGCTGGTTGTACACCTTGTCGGGTAGCAGTCCGGGATGGCGTAACTGTTGAATGCCGTTGCCCAAATGGGCCCACACATGTTGGTAATAAGCACGCCAGCCCAATTCGAATACGAGCTTGTGTCTGGCCTCTAGCGGCTGCCGTTGGTGCAGGAAAGAAAAAACCGCCCGTAGACTAAAAAATCCCTGGGTCAGGTAGGGGGAAAGCCGGGTCACCGCCCCTTCGAGCGTATTTCGCGTGCGGGCATAGTTATCTGGCCTGACGGCGGCCAGGCGCTCGCGGGCGGCCTGCAATGTGGGTTCAAAGTTGTAAATGGTTCAGTTCCAGTCGGTTCATATTTTTTGTATCTCCTGCTTCCTGCTGCGGCAGGCATCGGAGCAATACAGCACCGATGCCCAGTTCTTTGCCCAAGCCTTGCGCCAAGTCATGGTGCGTCCGCAAACGGCGCATGGTTTACTGGGCAGTGCTTGTTTGTTGCCTTTGAAATCTTTTTTCATATTGTCAAATAGAGGGGGTGTTTTAGCTGGTGTATGACTGACCCGTCCCACTCAGGGCGGGCATATGACGTTGCTGTCATCCGCTTGAGCCGCCATCAGATGGCGTGTAATCGCATTAGCCGCTTGGTCCGTCACGCGCTGCGCTCCTTGTGCCAGTGCATCGATACCGCCGCCCACGGCTTCGCTCCATGACCATTGGCAGCTGCTGCTGCGATCTGCATCGGAGCGTCGAAGGGTCCAGCTGAAGGCGGCATCGACGCGGGTGTTTTCCACCGCGTCGAATTGGCGCAACTGCACAGCAATTCGCCAGGCGGGCTGATTCGGTGGGCGACCGCCGCGGCTTACATCAATGGCGCTGAGTCGGGCGGTGATACCGTTGACCAAGGCGTCCCGCAATTCGTTTTCCAGTGAGGCGGTCCAGCGGTGCTGTTCCAGCAGTTCAACTGTGGCGCTCCGACCCCCGGCGGGGGTCACCACCATTTGTGGACGCGCCAGGCGCTCAGGTACTGTGATCGGGGCCAGCTCAATAAAAACGGGATGTGCCTGGCTGGCTGGTGCTGTGTATTGGCGCACATCTGTTGGTTTTGTCAGTGTGTAGTAGCGAATGGGTTGGCTGGCACACCCCGTTGCCAGTGCGACGGCCGCAAAGAGTAGCCCAGGGCTTAAACAGCGGAGTTTCATTTTTGGTCCCCCGGTTTGCCGCGCAGCAGCGCTTCAGGATAGCGCTCCAGATAGTCGGTCAGCCTTCTTATCGAGCCAGCAGCACGGGTTAATTCCTGCAGCGTCTGACGCATGTCTTGCTGCAACGGGGCGTCCTG
>JBLHZH010000167.1:0-5841 GCA_047629695.1 Rhodoferax sp. | reverse complement strand
CTATGGCTATTTAGTTCAACGCAGTTGGGACAATGACACCGTGAACGGCTTACTCGCCTGGATGAGCGACAACCAGGCCATGGGGGAAGACGGCGCCATGCACTTTATTCGCAACCAGCCAGCCCTTTGGACAACCTGGGTTTCGCCTGAAGCCGCTGCAAAAATCAAGGCTTCGCTTTGAGCAACATCACCTGGATAAACGAGTTCCCTCAAATGGGAGATGAACAACTCCGTGCCTTGAGGCAAACGATTGATGGCGCATTTCGCACGTTCTCCCGAAATTACGGCGAAGCGCTGGAGCGCCTGTTTGATCCACTGCGCGATTTACTGATGTTTTCCGAACGGTTGCTCACCCAGTCGCCTTGGCTGGCCGTCATCGGCGTGATCGCACTGATTGCCTGGCTGGCCTCACGCTCGCCCAAAATAGTGATTGGAACAGTGCTCACTTTGTTGGCGATCGGCTACTTTGGCATGTGGGAAGACACCATGAAGACGATTTCAATGATCTTCGTCAGCACCCTGCTTGCCTTGGCCCTGGGCCTGCCTATCGGCACTGCCATGAGTCGCTGGGACAGTCTGCAAAAGAGCGTCAACCCGGCGCTGGATGTGATGCAGACCATGCCCAGTTTTGTGTACCTGATTCCAGTCGTAATGCTGCTGGGAATTGGCCGTGTCGCCGGCATGATTGCTGTTGTGGTTTACGCTATTCCGCCCGTGATTCGTTTTACCAATCTGGGAATCCGGTTGGTGAACAAGGACTTGCTGGAAGCCGCTGACGCGTTTGGCGCATCGACCTGGCAAAAAATGACCCAAGTGCAACTGCCACTGGCACTGCCCACCATCATGGCGGGGGTCAACCAGACCATCATGTTGTCACTGGCCATGGTGGTGATTGCTGCCATGATCGGGGTCCAGGGCCTGGGACAACCGGTGCTGAAGTCGATTGCCAACCAATATTTCACGATGGGCATGCTCAACGGGCTGGCGATTGTGGGGATCGCAATTATTTTTGACCGTATCTCGCAGACTTACGGCAAACGACTGCAAAAGCATCTGGAGGTGGTTCATGGCTGAGTTAAACAGCACCCCGGTGGCAATATCCATCCGCCATCTTTACAAAATTTTTGGTCCGGCGGCCGACCAGCATATGGCGGCGGTTCAGGGCGGCATGAGTAAACAGGAGTTGCATGACAGCCATGGCCATGTGCTGGGCCTGCGCGACATCAATATTGACATGCCAACGGGCGGCATTCAGGTCGTCATGGGCCTCTCGGGTTCCGGCAAAAGCACCCTGATCCGCCACATCAACCGACTGATTGACCCGACGGCAGGCGAGTTGTGGGTGGGAGAACACGATGTGCTCAAAATGAAGCCAGGTCCGCTGCTGCGATTCCGGCGTGAGAGCACGGCCATGGTGTTCCAGAACTTTGCCCTGTTCCCTCACCTCACGGTTCTTGAAAATACCGAATACGGTTTGCAGGTGCAGCATGTGGCACGTAAAGTACGTCGCGAGTCGGCCTTGCGCTGGGTCGAGCGCGTCGGTCTCAAAGGTTATGAAAAGAGCTACCCCAACCAGCTCTCGGGCGGGATGCAGCAGCGCGTGGGCTTGGCCCGGGCATTGACCAACGATGCTCCCATTTTGCTGATGGATGAGGCCTTTTCAGCACTTGATCCGATGATCCGCGGTGACATGCAATCTGTATTGCTGGACTTGCAACAGGAATTGGGCAAAACCATCGTCTTCATCACGCACGATCTGGACGAAGCCCTGCGACTGGGTGACCAAATTGCAATTTTGCGAGACGGCGAAGTGGTACAACAAGGCACGGGCCAGCAAATTGTGCTCAAGCCCGCCAATGAGTACATCAGCAGCTTCGTGAAGGATGTCAATCGGGGCCGCGTCATTCGTTGCCGCACCTTGATGACTCCTGGCGCAGGCGTTGAAGGCCCGATCGTTGAGGCCGGTCTGGTCATTGAAGAAGCTGCCCGACTGCTCAGTGGTGAGGGTAAAGATGCAGCGACTGTCGTGAACGGCAAAGGCAAAATTCTAGGTAGCATCACCTTAAGCGACATCATCGCTGCCATGGTGCCGCCCAATCTGGATCCGCTGGTCTGACCTCTCCCCTGCACTGCTACAGCGGCCCTGCCGGCAGCTTGCAGGGCACTTGTCCCAGATTAAAACAAGGGATTGTCATTGCGTTTTTCAGAATATCAAATAACATTGATATGGTTGACTTGATATATCCTGTCAACCTAGAATCCGCCAAACCCAGAAGTGTCTGGGACCAAAACGAACCCGTTGTCGATCCCGACATATTCAAATCTCTGCACCACACAACCTAAATTCCGCAGGATATTGATAGCGTACCAACCCAAACGAGGTGCCATGTGTGCTGCTTGCAGCACAACACATGAGCCCAAGCGAACGAAGGAAGAGCTATGAAAGCATCTCAAAAATTAATGCGCGGCATGCGCACTGTCGCCTCAGACATTACCCAAGGCTTTTTTGCAATAACGCACAATAGTTTTGCTTTGGTCGGTCTGGCTGTCATGTTTGCAGTGATTGCCCTGACCGCCCGCCCCGAACTGCGTCAGATCGGCGAAGTCAAACTCATCAGCTGGCTGCAAAACCGCCAGATCGAAATTACCGGCATTGAGACTGAAATTGATGCCATCGGCCGCGCCACCGCCAGCAACCCCCTCGACCTGCCCAAGCAACAGGCCGCGGTTGCTTACTGGTTAAGTAAAAAATACCGTGTGGCGCCCGAACCGCTCAGTGCCTTGGTCTCTGAAGCCTATGAAATTGGTATCCGCACCAAGCTGGAACCCACTTTGATACTGGCCATCATGGCCATCGAGTCAGGCTTCAATCCATTTGCCCAAAGCCCGGTCGGCGCGCAGGGCCTAATGCAGGTCATGACGCGTGTACATACCGATAAATACGAGGGATTTGGTGGCAAGCTGGCGGCCTTTGACCCCGTTACGAACCTGCGGGTTGGCGTCAAGATTCTTCAGGAATGCATTGCGCGTGCCGGCTCCATGGAAGGCGGTTTGCGCTATTACGTGGGTGCGGCCAATCTTGAAAATGATGGTGGCTACACAGTAAAAGTCATGGCTGAATTTGCACGCTTACAAGAGGTCGCCAATGGCCGGTCGATTCAGGTCGTGACACCGGCGCGTGCCATTCCCGTGGTGGCTCCCGCTATTAATGACAGCAACTCTGAAAAAGTGGCCGCCCTGTTTAACTTCTGATCTTTCAAAGTTAAGGGGTTTGGCAGGCGGTTATCGCTTGTCAGTTAAACTCGTAGGGTACGCAACTGGCGATAGGCGCTCAGCCCGGTAGTGGTCTGACGCGCTGAAGTGGGAACACCACAGGGGAGCGTGCCACAGGACGTCATCGTCCCTGTGTTTAGCCGTTCGCCTGGGCAGCCCTGGGATCAGCCTTCTGATCCCCAGGCCCGTTGTCTTTAAGGACTGCCATGTACGACCGTAATTTTCTCATTGAACAAACTGACCCTGAAATTTTTGCCGCCATTCAGGCGGAGAATGTCCGCCAAGAACAGCACATCGAACTGATCGCCAGCGAAAATTACGCCTCACCTGCCGTGATGGCGGCACAGGGCACGCAACTCACCAATAAGTATGCTGAAGGCTATCCTGGCAAACGCTATTACGGCGGCTGTGAATATGTAGATATTGCCGAACAACTGGCCATCGACCGCGTTAAACAGATCTATGGCGCTGATGCCGCCAATGTGCAACCGCATTGCGGTGCTTCGGCCAACGAAGCTGTATTTCTGGCCTTTTTGAAGCCCGGCGACACCATCATGGGCATGAGTCTGGCCGAAGGTGGTCACCTGACCCACGGTATGCCACTGAACATCAGCGGCAAGTGGTTCAACGTCGTCAGCTACGGCCTCAACGACAAGGAAGAAATTGACTATGACGCGATGGAGCGCAAAGCCCACGAGTCCAAGCCCAAGCTGATCATTGCCGGTGCCTCGGCCTACAGCCTGCGTATCGATTTTGAACGTTTTGCCAAAGTCGCTAAAGACGTCGGGGCCATCTTTTTGGTGGATATGGCGCATTACTCGGGTCTGATTGCCGCCGGCGTCTACCCCAACCCGGTGCCCCATGCCGATGTTGTGACATCGACTACCCACAAGAGTTTGCGAGGACCGCGCGGCGGCATCATTTTGATGAAGGCGCAGCATGAGAAAGCCATCAACAGTGCGATTTTCCCAGGTCTACAAGGCGGCCCTCTGATGCATGTGATTGCGGCCAAAGCGATTGCTTTCAAGGAAGCACTGGCGCCCGAATTCAAGATCTACCAGCAACAGGTACTGGTTAACGCCCGCATCATTGCAGAAACGCTCACAGAACGCGGCTTGCGCATCGTAAGTGGCCGCACTGAGAGTCATGTCATGTTGGTGGACTTGCGCGCCAAGGGTATTACCGGCAAGGAAGCCGAGGCCGTGCTAGGTGCCGCGCACATGACGATCAACAAAAATGCCATTCCCAACGACCCAGAAAAGCCGATGGTGACCAGTGGCGTGCGCATTGGCACCCCCGCCCTGACGACCCGGGGCTTCAGGGACGAAGAAGCACGCATGACAGCAAACCTGATTGCCGATGTGCTGGACAACCCAAGGGACAGCGCCAACATCGACGCCGTGCGTGCCAAGGTCAATGCCCTGACCGCCCGTTTTCCGGTCTACCGTTAAGCCCGGGCCATGAAGTGCCCGTTTTGCAGTCACTCCGAAACTCAGGTGGTAGAAACCCGGATTTCTGAAGACGGGGACTCAATCCGTCGCAGGCGCCAGTGTGCGTCTTGCGAGAAGCGCTTTACGACTTATGAGCGACCGGACGTCAGCTTTCCGGCCATTGTCAAGAAAGATGGCCGACGCATTGAATACGAGTGCAGCAAATTACTGGCGTCAATGAAACTGGCGCTGCGCAAACGGCCTGTGGGGACCGAGCAGGTCGACAGTGCCGTTGAGCGCATTGAAGAAAGACTGCTGAATCTTGGGGTCCGTGAACTGCCTTCGTCCCGCCTGGGTGAGTTGGTCATGCTGGAACTCAAGAAGCTTGACAAGGTAGCCTACGTGCGCTTTGCCAGTGTCTACCGAAACTTTGAAGATATCGACGAATTCAAAGCGCTGGTGGATGAGGTCGGGCGCTAATGCGCCCAACAGTAGGGTATACCTTAAACTAGCTGTCCCAAATTGGCGTCATACTCCCAAAAAAAGGAGGAGCAAGCATGCGCAAGAACGCAGCCAGGGAGGCTGGGGTGACTTTGATTGAATTGATGACTGTCTTAGCCATTATTGGCGTGTTGGCCTCCATCGCCATCCAATCCTATGCAAAATACGTCATGCAGTCACGCCGGGCACAGGCCCAAGTTCATCTTTTTAGCCTTCAGTTAAGTCAGGAGCGCTGGCGAGCCAACCATTCGACCTACGGAACACTGCCCAATATCGGACCTGCGCCAGCCAATCCTTTTTATGATTTTTCAGTCACCCAAAACACCGCAACTGATTTCACGATAACGGCAAGTCATAAAGCAGGCACATCCCAAGTGCGTGATACAGACTGCCAAACGATGTCGGTCACGCAACAGGGCCAGTCTGCCACCAATTTATTGCATGCAGAGTCCGCCGCCTGCTGGCCCAAATAGCCGCTGGCACAAGGCGACCAGACGCGACATCATGCAGTCCCTTACTCTGGGTATACGCAAGCACCTCGTCCGGCCCAAAAGACGTCTGAAATTTAACGCTCAGCAGGGCACGGGTTTGGTGGAGTTGATGATTTCCCTGGCTATTGGCATGGTGGTCATCACGG
>JBLHZH010000166.1:0-5888 GCA_047629695.1 Rhodoferax sp. | reverse complement strand
AAGGTGCGCAATGGCTTAGCGGAAATAACCAGCAGCACGGCGGCGTTCCAGCAGACCGGTGATATTTCATCACCCTCCAGCATACGTCTCAACTTTTGGCATCGTGCGGCGCAGTCCATAACGGAGCGCCCTTGGCGTGGGCATGGTGCTGGCAGCTGGAATCAGCAATTTAATCAACTCGAAGCGCAGTACGCACCACAAACCTTTATCGCTAGCACGGGTAATCCGCATCAAGAATACCTGCTTTGGGGGGTTCAGCTGGGCCTCCCGGGAATATTGTTGCTGGGCGCCTTGTTGCTGGCGCTTTACCTTGACAGCCAGCAACTGGAGGCGCCGGCGCGGCGCGCCCTGCAATCTGTTCTGGTCGCCTTGGCGCTGGCCTGCCTTTTTAACAGCACTTTGTATGATGCCCTGATTGGTGACTTCTTCTGCGTCGCACTCGCCCTCATGCTGGCCTTGAGAACACCGGCCAGTCCGGCTTCGCCAGCCACGGCACCTTCCCGACTTTAAAGGCTTGACTCTTGACCACCGAAACATCAAAAGCGCCGGCCAACCTGATTAAAAGGATGACGCGGTTATGGCCCTATTTCGGCAAACCATATACGGCCTGGTTAATCGCTTTAGGCGCCACGGTGGTCATGGCACTGACTGAGCCCCTGATTCCTGCGCTGCTGCAACCCTTACTGGACACTGGTTTCCAGCAGGGTGACCTTCAAATCTGGATTGTGCCGGTGACTTTAATTTCGCTCTTCAGCCTTCGCGGACTAGCGGGGTTTATTGCGCAAATAGCCCTGGCCAAAGTCACTAACGCCGGTTTGCTGGCCCTGCGCAAGGCGATGTTTGAAAAATTGCTGAATGCCAACCTGTCACTGTTTCACCTCAAGTCGTCCAGCGCGCTCTCCAACACCCTGGTCTACGAAGTTCAAACCGGCTCAATTTTGTTGGTCAACGCCCTAATGACGTTGACCCGCGACAGCCTGTCCTTGCTGGCGCTGGTCGCTTACCTGATGTACCTGAACTGGAAACTCACCCTGATCGTGGCGTTTCTTTTCCCGGCGGTGGCGGTCGTGATGCGGGTCCTCTCCAAGCGTCTTTACCGCCTGACCAAGGACAGCCAGGAGGCGACCGACAAGTTGGCCTATGTGGTGGAAGAAAATGTACTGGCGCACCGTGACATTCGGCTTCAGGCGGCACAAGTCTCGCAGACCCGCCGCTTCAGCCAGTTGGGCGAAGCGCTGCAGCGGCTGTCCATGAAATCGACGTCGGCCTCCGCTGCCATGACCCCGCTGACGCAAATACTGGCCTCGATTGCCTTGTCTGCCGTGATTTCAGTCGCTCTGATGCAAAGTGCCGGGCAAAGCACCTCGGTAGGCAGCTTCGCCGCCTTTGTCACCGCCATGCTGATGCTGATTGCCCCCATTAAACACCTGTCCGAGGTTGCCAGTCCCATCACCCGGGGTCTGGCAGCCATGGAACGCGGACTCGACCTGATCGCACTAACTCCGAGTGAAACCGGCGGTACATTTTCAAAGCCAAGTGTTCAGGGCCATCTGCGCTTTACCCAGGTCGGCGTGACTTACCCGGACAGCAGCACGCCGGCGCTGTCACAGTTCGACTTTGAGGTGCAACCGGGCGAGATCATTGCTCTGGTCGGCACCTCGGGTTCAGGTAAGACCACGCTGGTGAATTTATTGCCTCGCTTTATTGAGCTGAGCACGGGTTGCATCGCGTTGGATGGTCACGATCTAAAGGACTGGAAACTCAATGCCTTACGCGCGCAGTTTGCCCTGGTCAGCCAGCACGTGCTGATGCTCAATGACAGCATTGCCTTTAACGTGGCGTTAGGGCAAGAGGTGGACCGGGAACGCGTCAACGCCTGTCTGGAAGCAGCCAATCTGGCGGGCTTAATCCAGGACCTGCCACTAGGGATCGACACGATTGTCGGTCATAACGCCATGCAATTGTCAGGCGGCCAGCGCCAGCGCCTCGCGATTGCCAGAGCCCTGTACAAAGATGCACCCATCCTGATTCTTGATGAGGCGACCTCAGCCCTGGACGCCGAGTCAGAGCGCGCCGTGCAAGACGCCTTACAACGCCTGATGCAGCACCGCACCACCCTGGTGATTGCGCACCGCCTCGCCACCATCCAGCATGCGCACCGCATTGTCGTCATGGCGGGCGGGCGCATGGTTGAGTCCGGCACGCATGCGCAACTGCTGAGCGCCGAAGGCATGTATGCGCAGCTCTATCGCATGGGATTTTCTTCGGAAGCCGCCACCGCGTCGTAAATCAAGGCCTGTTGTTGCGCGATGCGGGCCCAAGTCCATTGCTCGGCAAAGTGGCGCGCTTCACGGGCCAGTTGTGCCCGCAGCAGCGAATCGCCCAGCACCCGTTCAATCGCCAGCGCCAGCGCTGGCGCATCGGTCGGAGAAGTCAAAACAAGCGCGTTCACCTCCGGCGTCAGCAGACCGGCAATGCCGCAATAGCGGACATCGCTCAACACCACCGGCAGGCCATGCGCCATGGCCTCCAGCACCACCATGGCGAAGGTGTCTTCGGTGGTCGGGTGGGCCAACACGTCAGCCGCCATATATAGTGGCGAGACCTCTTTGAGATGGCCTAAGAAGAACACGCGCTTGATGAGTCCTTGATCTGCCGCTTTTTTTTGAAATCGCTCAATGTGTGCGGGGCTTCCCACCACGACCAAGCTCACATCAGGGGGCAACAGGTACAACGCCTCCAGCAAGGTAGACAGTCCTTTTTTCTGATAATCGTTGGCGACAAAGGCCAACAACCTCCCCTGCACGCTCAAGCCTAAATCCCGCCTGGCGGCATGGCGGTCGGGCGCTACGCTAGGCAGCGTGACGCCAGGCGTGATGACAGCAACAGCGCAGTCTGGGTAGGTCTGGGCCATCACCTCTTTCAGGGAGGGCGAGGTGACCACGACATGGCGCCCGGGTCGAACGCGAAACCGCAGCTTTTCAAGCGCCAGATAGGTCAGCAGGCGCGGACTAGTCACCACTTTCAGCCAGCGCAAGACCCGTCGTCCACCAGTGCGCCCCTGAAAAAGATTGTATTTAACCGGCAGCACATGCACGGTCTGTACTTGCCCATGCCAGGTGTTCTCATGCGAGTGAATAACATCAAAGCCGCGACGCGTTGCCCACCAAGTGGCGCTGGCATACCAAAGCTGGTTGATCCAACGCGGCTTGAGCACAGGAGCAGACACCCTGTGATACGTGACACCCGGCCATTGGTGGTCTATTTGCTGGGCAAAGACATGAATCTCATGCTGCGCGGCCAATTGCTCGACCAGCGCAATGGCGTAACGCTCGGCACCGCCACCAGTAGGGGAAAAAGTGCGGTTGAATACGGCAATGCGCAGACGCCGAGTGGCGGCTGGCGAGGTGACGCTGACACTCATAAGCGTCGGCGGTCTTCGTAATCCGTCGCCAGTTTGAGCCAAAAAGTCGGCAAGGTGGTTGAGCGCAGTACCGGCACACGCGGCAGTTGCATCAGTTCCTCACCGCTCAAGCAGCGACTGCGCTGGGTAGTGGTCACCGTCTCAAAACCAGCGGCACGAGCCATCGCCACATGCTCAGGCGTGAAATCGCCATAGGGGTAGCAAAAGTGCCGCACAGGTGAGTCCGTGAGGTCCTGCAACTCCGACATGCAAAGCGTTATCTCGGTCATGGCAATAGCCGCATTTACTTGCGTCAGCCGCACGTGGTGACGGGTATGCGCCCCCACCTCTTGCCCACCGGCGACCCACTGGCGTAATTGCAAGGCCGTCATGAGCGGTGTTTGCGCAATACCGTTGGCCAGATCCCAGACATTGGTCTGGCCCAGCTGCTGGCTGACCGCATAGCAGGTCGATGAAAAACCGTAGCGCTTGAGCACGGGCAAAGCATACGCCAAATTATTTAGATAGCCATCGTCAAAGGTGATGCCCACCACTTTGCCAGTGAGCATACCGGTCAGGTAGGGCTGCAAGGCCGACATCGACAAACCCCGGTAACCGAGCAGATTCAGGAAAGCCATTTGACGGGAGAAACGGGCCGGTGACACGATCAAACTGCGAAAGGCAGCCCCTCTGGGCGGCGCCTCCTCAATCTGGTGGTAGACCAGTATCGGAATCGGTGAGGTATTGGCGCTGTAAATGGTTGGCATAAATGAATGGACGGACTAGGTTAACGGCCAGAAAAATGCCACAGTGCGGGTTCGTTTTTGCAAGCGCAGCGCAGCAATCCAGAAAGTCATGGACTACTGCGGCCTACGGCCTGCAGCCTCGCAGAAACGAAAAGTGTGGGTGTGGGATATTTGTAATACTTCACAACTTTAGAGAAGAACAATATCGTATTGCTCTTGCCCCATGGCGGCTTCACTTTGCAACGACACGGGTTTGCCGATGAACTCACTCAAACCGGCCAGGTGCTGACTTTCTTCATCCAGAAACAATTCAATGACTTTGGGTGAGGCGATCACGCGAAACTCACGCGGATTGAACTGGCGTGCCTCACGCAAAATTTCACGACAGATGTCATAGGCCACGCTGCGCGCCGTTTTGACAATACCCTTGCCTTCGCAGGTTGGGCAGGGTTCGCACAGCATATGCGCCAGCGACTCACGGGTGCGCTTGCGCGTCATTTCCACCAAACCCAGTTGAGAGAAGCTCCCTGCCATGGTTTTGACACGGTCGCGCAGCAACTGCTTGCGGAACTCGGCCAACACCGAATCACGGTGATCTTCGCGCACCATGTCAATGAAGTCGGCAATGATGATGCCGCCGAGATTGCGCAAACGCAATTGCCGAGCAATCGCCTGGGCGGCTTCAAGGTTGGTTTTGAAAATCGTATCGTCAAAGTTACGGGCACCGACAAAGCCACCGGTATTCACATCGACCGTGGTCAGGGCTTCGGTTTGGTCAACAATCAGGTAGCCACCAGACTTCAGTTCAACCCGACGCCCCAGTGCCTTGGCGATTTCTTCGTCAATCGCATACAGGTCAAAAATCGGACGCTCGCCTTTGTAAAGTTGCAGTTTCTCGGCGGCGGCGGGCATGAACTCAAGGCCAAAAGCCTTCAGGGCCTCAAACTGCTCATGCGAATCAATCTTGATAGTTTGTGTTTTATCACCGACCAGGTCACGCAACACCCGTTGCAGCAAACTTAAATCCTGGTGCAACAGCGACAGGGGGGGCAGGCGCACTGACGCACGCTTGATACGCGCCCAGGCCTTGCGCAGATAGCCAATGTCTTCTGACAACTCTTTGTCGGCCGCGTCTTCACCATTGGTACGCAAAATAAAGCCCCCGCCCTCGCTGCCCGCCAGGGCTTGCAGGCGTGTGCGCAACTCATCGCGTTGGTGCTGTGGTATTTTTTGCGATACGCCTATGTGGTCGTCCTGTGGCAAAAACACCAGCATGCGCCCAGCAATGCTGATTTGCGTAGAGAGCCTGGCCCCCTTGGTCCCGATCGGATCCTTGATCACTTGAACCAGCAGCGCCTGGCCTTCAAACACCTGTTTTTCAATCGGGATCAGCGGCTGCGTGCTTCGTACCATGCTGGGTGGCTCGCCTTCGGGCTGGCGATGCCAGACATCGGCCACATGCAGGAACGCGGCGCGTTCCAGACCAATGTCGATAAAGGCCGATTGCATTCCCGGCAGCACACGCGCCACTTTGCCCAGATAGACATTGCCCACCAGGCCACGCTCCAGCGTGCGCTCGACATGCAGCTCTTGCAGCACGCCATTTTCAACGATGGCAACGCGTGTTTCTTGGGGCGACCAGTTGATCAGAATATCTTCTTGCATGAGCTGTTAAGGGCTGTCGTCTTTGCGAGCGCAGCGCAACAATCCAAAGTTCATGGACTGCTGCGGCCTGCGGC
>JBLHZH010000165.1:0-5906 GCA_047629695.1 Rhodoferax sp. | reverse complement strand
CGCACCGAGATTCTGAACCGCCTGCGCCGTGCTGAGGGACAAATCCGGGGCGTTCAACGCATGATCGAAGAGGGCGAGAGCTGCCTCAAGATTAGCCAGCAATTCTCGGCTGTGCGCAAAGCACTGGACAGCACTGCGCTCCGAATGACGATGTGCTTTATGGCGCAGGAACTCGAAACCTGTCTGCAGCCGGATGCGGCCCAGCGCCCCGGCATGGACCTGATGCTCAAAGACATGGAAACGCTGCTGACGCGTCTGAGCTAAACCGAGGCATCAATGACGCCGCCACCCAGGCAGACGTCGCCGTTGTACAGCACGGCGGATTGACCCGGTGTCACCGCCCACTGTGGCTCGGGAAAGTTCAGGCTGAAAGTCTCCGGGCCGGCGTCAGACAGTGCGCAAGGGGCGTCGGCCTGGCGGTAGCGGGTTTTGGCTGACAGGGCTGCTTGTCGGGGGGGGTGGCCAGCCACCCAGCTGGCGTTTTGTGCGGTCAGACGGTGCGATTGCAACCAAAGGTGCTCGTGTCCCTGCACCACCCAGAGGGTGTTTTTTTCCATGTCTTTGCGTGCCACAAACCAGGGCGCGTGTTCGCCCCCGCCTTTTTGTGCACCTTTGGCTTTGAGACCGCCAATGCCCAGGCCCTGGCGCTGGCCTAGGGTGTAAAAGCTTAGGCCCACGTGCTGGCCAATGGTGCGCCCTTTGGCATCCTTGATGGGGCCGGGTTCTTTGGCAATGTAGCGGTTCAAAAACTCCCGGAACGGGCGTTCGCCAATAAAGCAGATACCGGTGGAGTCTTTCTTTTTGGCGTTGGGCAGGCCGATCTCGAGCGCCAGGCGACGCACCTCGGTCTTGTGCAGTTCGCCCACCGGGAACAGGGTTTTGGCGAGCTGCGCTTGGTTCAGCCGGTGTAAAAAGTAGCTTTGATCCTTGCTGGCGTCCAGTCCCTTGAGCAGTTCATGCTGGCTGGTCTCTGTATTTTGGCGGACCCGGGCGTAATGGCCAGTGGCAATTTTTTCGGCACCCAGGCGCAGTGCGTGGTCTAGAAAAGCCTTGAACTTGATCTCGGCATTGCACAAAATATCTGGGTTGGGAGTGCGCCCGGCCTGGTATTCACGCAAAAATTCGGCAAATACCCGGTCTTTGTACTCGGCAGCAAAGTTGACGTGTTCAATCTCGATGCCCAGCACATCGGCGACCGCCGCGGCGTCGATAAAGTCGATGTTGGAGGCGCAGTATTCAGAGTCGTCATCGTCATCCCAGTTTTTCATGAAGATACCGATGACCTCATAGCCTTGTTGTTTGAGCAGCCAAGCGGTGACCGCCGAGTCCACGCCCCCGCTCAAACCGACCACCACGCGTTGCCTAATGTGTTGCTTGTCCATACCTGATTATGCGCAACCGGCAATCTTTAACCGCGGGCGTCAACCTGGTGACATTCAGGGCTAACCCTGACCCTGTGCTGCAATCAAACTGATGTAAGCTCACTGAAAGTAACAAATTCAACTAAAACGAGGACTTGGTCCATGCTGATTGGCATCCCCACAGAAACTACGGCGGGTGAAACCCGTGTCGCGCTCACCCCCGAGACGGCCAAAAAACTCAAGGCGCTGGGTCACACCCTGCGTATCCAGTCTGGTGCTGGTGTGCAGGCTAGTGTGACAGACGCGGCTTACAGCGCTGCTGGCGCCGACATCACTGATGTCGCCGGGGCGTTCGGCTGCGAGCTGGTGCTTAAAGTCCGCCCCCCCTCCGATGACGAGACCGCGCTGATGAAGCCCGGCACTGTCCTGGTGGGCATGCTCAACCCGTTTGATGGGCCAGGTCTGCAGCGTTTAGCTAGCGCTCAGCTGACCGCTTTTGCCTTGGAGGCGGCACCGCGCACCAGCCGCGCCCAAAGCATGGATGTGTTGTCCAGCCAGGCCAATATCGCCGGCTATAAGGCTGTCATCATGGCGGCCGACAAATACCAGCGCTTTTTCCCGATGTTAATGACCGCCGCCGGCACGGTGAAGGCGGCCCGCGTCGTCATTTTGGGCGTTGGCGTGGCCGGGCTGCAGGCGATTGCCACCGCCAAGCGCCTAGGGGCCGTGATTGAGGCCAGCGATGTGCGACCCAGCGTCAAGGAACAAGTCGAATCGCTGGGCGGTAAGTTCATTGATGTCTCCTACGACACGCCGGAAGAAAAAGAGGCTGCAGTGGGCGTGGGCGGCTATGCCAAACCAATGCCCCAAAGCTGGCTGGACCGGCAAAAGGCAGAGGTCGCCAAACGCGTTGCGCAAGCTGACATTGTGATTAGCACAGCGCTGATTCCCGGTCGCTTGGCGCCCACACTGATCACCGAAGAGATGGTCAAAAGTATGAAGCCGGGCTCTGTCATTATTGATATTGCTGCCGGCAAAGGTCCGGATGGCGGTGGCAACTGCCCACTCTCCGAGGCCGATAAAACGGTGGTAAAACATGGTGTGACCCTGGTCGGAGAGACCAATCTACCGGCCCTGGTCGCTGCCGATGCGTCGGCGCTCTATGCCCGCAATGTGCTCGACTTTCTCAAGCTGATCATCAGCAAGGAGGGCACTTTGAACGTCGACATGAACGACGACATCATTGTTGCCTGCCTGGTCACCCAGGCTGGTGAAGTCAAGCGCAAGTCATAAACGGCCCCGAACCGGAGAAAAGCACATGGATATCCTGTCCCCCACGATCACCAACCTGATCATCTTTGTACTGGCCATCTACGTGGGTTACCACGTGGTCTGGACCGTCACCCCGGCACTGCACACGCCCTTGATGGCGGTGACCAACGCGATCTCGGCAATCGTTATTGTGGGCGCCATGCTGGCCGCCGCCCTGACTGAAACCACCCTCGGTAAAACCATGGGGGTGCTAGCTGTGGCACTGGCAGCGGTGAATGTGTTCGGGGGCTTTATGGTGACCCGGCGCATGCTGGAAATGTTCAGAAAGAAAGATAAAAAAGTCGTCATGACAGAAGGCAGTAAATGAGCTTGAATCTTGTCACCCTGCTCTACCTCTTTGCCAGCGTCTGTTTTATTCAGGCGCTCAAAGGTCTGAGCCACCCCACGACCTCGATCCGGGGCAATCTGTTTGGCATGATCGGCATGGGGGTGGCGATTGTCACCACCGGCGCCCTGATTTACAAACTGGCGGGTCAAATGGGCACGGACGGCAGTTCAGGCCTGGCCTGGGTGTTGGCGGCCCTGCTGGTCGGCGGCACGGTCGGCACCGTGATGGCGAAACGCGTCGAGATGACCAAAATGCCAGAGTTGGTGGCGTTCATGCACAGCATGATTGGTCTGGCGGCGGTATTCATTGCCGTAGCCGTCGTGGCGGAGCCCTATGCCTTCAGCATCGTGGCTGACAAGTTGCAGGCGATCCCGACCGGCAACCGGCTGGAGTTATTCTTGGGTGCAGCCATTGGCGCGATTACCTTCAGTGGTTCGGTGATCGCGTTCGGCAAGCTCTCAGGCAAGTACAAGTTCCGTTTATTCCAGGGTGCACCGGTGCAGTTTGCGGGTCAGCACAAGCTCAATCTGGTGCTGGGGCTGGGGATGCTGGGCCTCGGACTGGTGTTCACCTTCACCGGCAGCTGGACGGCATTCTTCGCCATGCTGGCACTGGCTTTTGTGATGGGCGTGCTCATCATCATCCCGATTGGCGGCGCCGACATGCCGGTGGTTGTATCCATGCTTAACAGCTACTCTGGCTGGGCCGCCGCCGGCATTGGCTTCAGTCTGAACAACGCCATGCTGATCGTCGCCGGTTCGCTAGTGGGAAGCTCTGGCGCGATTCTGAGCTACATCATGTGCAAGGCCATGAATCGCTCGTTTTTCAATGTGATTCTGGGCGGGTTTGGGGGCGAAGCGACCACCGCTGCAGCGGGCTCGGCGGTGCAGCGTCCGGTTAAAAGCGGTAGTGCCGATGATGCGGCCTTTGTCCTCAGCAACGCGGAAACCGTGGTCATCGTGCCCGGCTACGGTTTGGCGGTGGCACGGGCCCAACACGCCGTCAAGGAGCTGGCGCAAAAACTTACCGACAAGGGGATCAAAGTCAAGTACGCTATTCATCCCGTGGCTGGGCGCATGCCAGGCCACATGAATGTGCTGCTGGCCGAGGCCGAGGTGCCGTATGACCAGGTGCATGAGATGGAAGACATCAACGGTGAGTTCGGCCAAGTCGATGTTGCCATCATTTTGGGTGCCAACGACGTCGTCAATCCGGCTGCGCACGTCAAGGGCAGCGCAATCTACGGCATGCCTATTCTCGAAGCCTACAAGGCCAAAACAGTGATCGTTAACAAGCGAAGCATGGCGGCTGGTTACGCGGGCCTAGACAACGAATTGTTTTATATGGACAAGACCATGATGGTGTTTGGCGACGCCAAAAAAGTGGTGGAGGACATGGGTAAGGCAATTGAATAAACCATAATTTAGGAGACAAGACAATGACAGAACGCATTTGGCTTACGAGCTATCCGCCCGGAGTTCCCGCCGACCTGGATACGCCGCCCTATTCCTCCCTTGTGGCTTTGATGGAGGAGAGCTTTTCCAAGTATGCCGATCAGACTGCCTACAGCTTCATGGGCAGGGATGTGACTTATGGGGAGACCGACCGTCTTAGTCAGGCTTTTGCCGCCTACTTGCAGAGCCTGGGGCTGAGCCGGGGTGAGCGTGTCGCCATCATGATGCCCAACATGCCACAGTACCCGGTGGCGGTGGCTGCCATTCTGCGTGCCGGTCTGGTGGTGGTGAACGTCAATCCGCTGTATACGCCGCGTGAGCTGGAGCATCAACTCAAGGATGCGGGCGTCAAAGCGATTGTGATCATCGAAAATTTTGCCCATACCTTGGAGAAGTGTCTGGCCGCCACGGCGGTCAAACATATAGTGCTATGTGCCATGGGTGACCAACTGGGCCTGGTGAAGGGCTCCCTGGTCAACTATGTGGTGCGCCATGTCAAAAAAATGGTGCCGACCTACCAGCTGACCGGTGCGGTGCGCTTCAATGAGGCCGTTTCCAAGGGCGCCCGGCTGACGCTCAAAAAACCCGATATTAAGCCCGATGATGTGGCGGTGTTGCAATACACCGGAGGCACCACCGGCGTCTCCAAAGGCGCCGTGCTGCTGCACCGCAATTTGATTGCCAATGTGATCCAGTCGCAGGCCTGGAATCAGCCGGTCATGAAGCTGGTGCCCGAGAACGAGCAATTGACCACGGTCTGCGCCCTGCCGCTGTACCACATCTTTGCCTTCACGGTTGGCATGATGCTGTCCATGCGCACGGGCGGCAAGCTCATCCTGATTCCTAATCCGCGTGATTTGCCTGCGGTTTTCAAGGAACTGGCGAAACATACTTTCCACAGTTTTCCGGCGGTTAACTCCCTTTTCAACGGGCTGGCGAACCATCCCGATTTCAAGACGGTGGACTGGAGCCACCTCAAAATTTCGCTGGGCGGTGGGACGGCCGTTCAAGGCTCTGTGGCCAAATTGTGGTTCGAGAAGACTGGTTGCCCGATTTGCGAGGGTTATGGCTTGTCTGAAACCTCACCGTCTGCCAGCTGTAACCCGGCCACCTCCAGGGAATATACCGGTACGATCGGCGTGCCCTTGCCCGGCACTTACATGAAGTTGCTCGATGATGAGGGGCAGGAAGTAGCGATCGGTCAGCTGGGTGAAATCGCCATTAAGGGTCCGCAGGTGATGGCCGGGTACTGGCAGCGTCCTGACGAGACTGCCAAGGTGATGACGCCGGACGGCTTTTTCAAATCTGGTGATATCGGGGTGATGGATGAACGTGGCTATTTCAAAATCGTCGACCGCAAGAAGGACATGATTCTGGTCAGTGGCTTCAATGTTTACCCGACTGAGCTGGAAGAGGTGGTGGCCGAGCTGG
>JBLHZH010000164.1:0-5920 GCA_047629695.1 Rhodoferax sp. | reverse complement strand
ACGGCCGCATCCAGCGGCTGGCGCACAGCGTTAATCCAGGCCTCGGGTGCCACATCGGGCTCACCTTTTTCCATCATCGAGGTGAGAGTCGGCATGGTGTCACCCGGGACCAGCTCAACCTCACAGCCATAACCGCGCGTCAAAATAATTTTGTCAATATGGGCCAGCACCTCGGCTGATTGCCAGTTCATGTTGGCCACCGTGATGCGGCCACAGGCCTGCACCGCCGGTGCCTCAGTCAGGGTCGAGTTCAAAGGCGTGACTTCTGGCTTGCCACAGGCAGACAGCGCCAGTGCAGCGCCCAGAAAGGCAAGTTTCAAGTGAATGGAATGTGACATGTTGATCTCGGTAGTTGAGTTGGCTGACAACAAGCGTCTCTGTGCTGTCGCTGCCTTCAACTCAAGTTGTTTTTTGTTTTACAGTTGTACAAAATGTTGTTTTTTGACGATCAAATTGTAGCGATTGTATTTTTAATTGATTTAAAACAATTTTTTAACCACTGGTGTAACTAGGTAAGACTTTATTTGTTTGATGAAAGAAGCCCTACTTATTGAAAAAATGAATTGAACTTTGAACGCTATTTGCTTAAACTGACAGTGCTTGTCGTACGATAGGCGTCAGGTCGGCAGTAGCCAGTCCCTACCCTTGGGTAGCCGTGATAAAGCGAGCCCGGCCACATTGAGGCGACAATCTCTTGTCGCCCTGTACGTTGGGACCTTATCCTCCCGATTTACAAGTCCTGACGGCATGGACCTGGCGTCCGCCGTCAAGCCCGGTGAGCTGGTTTTAAGTCAGTTCACCGGGCTTTCTTCTTTTTTTTACCTGATGCTTAAATTACGGTGAAAATAGCCGTTCTGCCCTGTCCGTAATCCGGTGGGGATTTTCCTATTTGTTTGCGCGACTCATGTTTCCTTTTTCTGCCCTCAATAAATCTGCTGAAGCCCCCGAAGTGATAAAACCATCCGTCAAATCAAACGACCCCCATCCGTTGGACGCCTTGACGGGCGGGGCCTTTTCTGCCCACAACTCGACCGAACGCATGACGCGTATTCGTGATTGGTTGGCGAGCACGCCCAGTGCGGAGCAAATTCAGGCCGTGTTCAAGGAGATCAGCGGTAAAGACAAAGGCGTGGCCAAGTTGCTGCGCGAAAAGCTCGATGAGGTCAAACGCAGCAAAGGGCAGGAGGCGGTCTTGCTGGAGTGGACTGAGAAAGCCCAGGCCTTGTTGGCCCTGGCCAAGCTTAATATTGCTGATGCCATGGCCTGGCAGCGCGACGCTGCCAAGGCCGGTGCGCCCTTAAGTAAGGAGCCACTCGCCACGCTCAAAAGTCAGCTCAGCGATCGAGTCAAGGTTATTGAAGACCTGCAACACCGGGTGCAGGTGCAGCGCGAAGCGGCCGTCTTGCTGGCCCAGCGCATTGAAGTGCTGTCGACCAAGTCGTGGCGCGACGCGCAGACCCTGGTTGAGGCTTTGCAGGCCGATGTAGACCATTGGCAGGCGCAGGCAACCTCTTTGCTCGATGATGCCAGTTGGACCAGTGTGGATGCCAAGTTTCCGCCTCTGCTGGATGCCTCACGGGCTCAGCTGCTGGTGGTCTGGGAAGCCTTCAAAGGTGCCTTGTCGCTAGCCGCCGCCGCCGCCGCCGACCCGGCAGCCGCTTTGCCACCGGTGCCAGTGTGGGCTGATGAATTGCGCCTGGCCCGCGGCGTGCCTGCCGAGCACGTAGCCAAGCCTCAAAAACCCAGAGTCGATCCTGAAATTAAAGCCAAAGCCATGCTGGTGGTGCGTGATGCGCTTACCAAGTTGGAGCAGGAAGTGACCGAAGGTCATGGCAAGGCCAGTGCTGGTGCAGCGTCTGCCCTGCGCAATGCGCTCAAAGAGTTCGGTCGGGTGATTGATGAAAAACTCGGCAACCAAGCGCATGCTGCGCTGTCGGCTGCAGGCGAGCTCGAGGGCTGGCAGCGCTGGAGTGCCGACCAGGTACGTGAAGACCTGGTTGCCAAAGCCGAAGGTTTGCTTAAACGCCCTGATGGCCAAGCCATGGGTGGACGCAAGATGCAGGAAAGCCTGCGAACCCTGCGTGACCAATGGAAGCAGACCGACCAGGGCGGTGTCCCCAACCACGGCCTGTGGAAGCGTTTTGACGAGGCCTGCAATGAAGCCCACAAGGTGGTTGAGGCCTGGCTTGAAAAAGTTAAGACCGAATCGGCCGAGCATCGGGCGCAGCGCCTGGCCTTGATTGAAGAAATCAAGGTCTGGGCCGCCGACAACTCGGTTGCCAAGGACAACGACTGGAAGGGTTTCAGCCGGCTGTTGCATCAGTTTGGTGACCGCTGGCGTGATGGCGGCCACGTTGGTGAAAAAGCCTTTGCCGAGCTTCAGCCTTTGTGGAAAGCCGCTATCAGTGCCGCTGCAGCCCCCCTAGAGGCCTTGCAAAAGAGCAGTCTCGCCACGCGTCAGGCCATGATTGAAGAGGCCAAAGTGTTGGGCGCCCAACCCGAGCTGCGCATCGATGCTGTAAAAGCCTTGCAGCAACGCTGGCAGGCCGAGACTCATGTGGTCCCAATGGATCGGCGCCAGGAACAAAAGCTGTGGGATGCTTTTCGCAAGCCTATTGACGAAGCCTTCAACCGAAAGACTGCGGACCGTGAAAAAGCCGATGCGGCTTTGGGTGAGCGTGACCGCACGGTGCTCGATGCTGCCAAGGCCCTGGAAGCGGCCAACACGGCCGGCGACGCCCAAGGTATTCGCAGTGCCATGAATGAACTTGAAGCCGCCTTGCGCGGCCAAGCACAGGCTAAAGCGGCGGTCAATGTGGCCGCTGCTGAGGCGCCAGTGATGCCCGCTAGCGTGGACATTGCCGCTGCTGCAACGCCTGAAGCAGAGATCTCTGAAAAGATTGAAGCCGATGCCAGCACCGACTCCGCAGAGCCTGTCGAACCTGCGGCCCCTATTGCAGCGCCCAAGCCTACCCCCAAGCCGGTCGTTGCAGTTCGTGGCGATGACCGCCCCGGCATGAAAAAGACCGAACCTGCGCCTATGGGGCGAGGCGGCAAGTTTGGTGACCGCAAAGATGGCGCCCGTGATGGCGGCCGAGACAATGCGCGCAGTCCACGGGATGGTGGTTTTTCTGGTCGTTCGGATGATCGGGCGCCGCGCCGTGACGGTCCTGCTACACCTTGGAATGATGCCCCACGTTTGGGTGACACCGCCTTCCGTGCGCAACGCGATGCGTTGGAGCATGCCCAGTTTGCCTTGCGCAAACTGGCCGCTCAAGCCCATGGCGAGGCGCTCACGCAAGTGCTTGGCGCCTGGGAGCAGCGCGATGCGGCCTTGATCCCTTCGGCCCAAGAACTGGGCAACCGGGTGACCTCTGTCAGCCGCAGTGCCTGGAGCAAAGCCGTGGCGCAAGCGCCCGCGGGCGATGCCGCAGTGGCTTTGCTGCGCTTGGAGATGGCCTCCGAGCTGCCAACCTCTGTGGAGCACCTGAGTGCCCGGCGTATGCTGCAATTGCAGCTACTGACCAAGCGTAACGATCCGGCGCCAGTACAAACTTGGGGCCAAGATGCTGCCACCGTGTTGGCCAGCGCTTTTGAGGCGGGCAACGCCCGTCGACTGCAAAATACGCTGAAGGTATTGCTTAAGTCTTGATGCGTTTCAGAGCGTTTACCGCGCTCAGTTGCAGCACCTCCCCGCGCGGGGGGGTTGCCGCCTCATCCCAATCACTCAGGACAATCCGACGTTGATTCGAGGGCAGAGCATGGTCGGCAGGTCGGTGCGTGTGGCCATGAATCAGGGTCGTGGCTTGTGTGGCGACAAGCCATTCGCAAGCCATGGACTCGTCCACATCGGCAAACGCAGTGTCGCTGGCTTGGGTACTGTGCTTGCGTGCTTCGCTTTGCATTCGCAGGGCGCGTGCAATCGCTTGTCGCTCCAACAGGGATTTGGCTAAAAAATCAGCCTGCCAAGCAGGGCTGCGAACCTGAGTTCGAAACTTCATGTACTCGGTGTCGGATAGGCACAGGGCATCGCCATGTGAGAGCAGCCAGCGCTGCCCGCCAAACAGCAGTACGGTGGGGTCGTCCAGCAGTTGCATGCCGCTTGCCTGCGCGAAATCTGGGCCCAGTAAAAAGTCGCGGTTGCCGTGCATGAAAAAGATGGCGAGACGTTGCGAGGCTGCCTGCAGAATTTGCGCACAGCGAACTTCAAAGATGGTCGGATCGAGGGGGGCTGCAGCCGTCTGGATCACATCGTCACCGACCCAGACTTCAAACAAATCACCCAGTATGAAGATGGCGTCGGCCTGACTGGTCTGCATGTAGGCCCGCCACGCTTCAAAGGTGGCCGCTTCACTGGCTTGCAGATGCAGGTCGGAGATGAACTCAACCAATTGCCAGTGAAGCGGTGCCTGCAGTGCCGTCCCGTGTGACGCCGCTAAGGGCCTCGGGGCGCAGGCGACTGCTGACGTCATGGTTATTACAGGGCCACGGCCTTTTCGATGATCACATCTTCAACCGGCACATCATCGTGGTGACCTTTGCGGCTGGTTTTAACGGCCTTGATCTTGTCCACAATTTCTGTACCCGAGATCACCTTGCCGAACACCGCATAGCCCCAACCAGAGGGTGAAATCGCGGTGTGATTCAGAAAGGTGTTATCGGCCGCGTTGATGAAGAACTGCGCTGTGGCTGAGTGTGGGTCACCCGTGCGCGCCATGGCCACGGTGTAGTTCAGGTTTTTCAGACCGTTGTCGGCTTCATTGTTGATGGGGGAGTCGCCACGTTTCTCTTTCATGCCGGGCTCCATGCCACCACCTTGCACCATGAAACCGGGAATGACACGGTGAAAAATGGTGTTGTTGTAGTGACCTTTATTCACATAACTCAAAAAATTAGCCACTGTTTTGGGGGCTTTTTCCTGGTTGAGCTCAAGGGTGATGGTGCCGTAGTTGGCAATGTGGAGTTCGACTTGGGGGTTGTTCATAATTTATTTAACCAGGGTTGCGGAGTTGATAAGAATGGGCGTTTTGGGAACGTCGGAGGGAAACGGGCCCGCAGCACCTGTCGGGCTGACTTTGATCTTTTGAATGACATCCATGCCAGCCACGACTTTACCGAACACGGTGTAGCCAGGCTGCTGCTGTGTCGGGTCCAGAAACGCGTTGTCCTTCACATTAATGAAAAACTGGGCAGTAGCCGACTGGGGGTCGTTGGTGCGTGCCATGGCCAGCGTGCCGACGGTGTTTCTCGGGCCGCCTTTGGCGAGTGCTTCACGTCCTTCATGCGGGATCGGGGCACGCGTTGGCGTTTGACTATATTTTGCGTCAAAGCCGCCACCTTGAATCATGAAGTTTTCAATGACGCGGTGAAATAGGGTGCCGTCGTAGTGCTTTTCTTTGACGTACTGTAGAAAGTTGTCAACCGTCTTGGGCGCTTTATCCGGATAGACCTCGACCACAAAATCGCCAGCAGTGGTGGCGAATTTGACCCGTGGTGCTTCCTGCGCGTGTGCGCTGGTTGCTACTGATACAGTAGCTGCTATCGCAAGGATGACAGGTGCCAGCGACTTGATACGTTTGAATATCATCCAATAACTCCTTCATAAAATATTTTCCACTGAGTCCCATGCCGACCCCAGTACTGGCGCTTGATGGGCCCGGTGCGGTAACCCTGCGCGACCTCTCCAAACGTTACGATCATGGTGTCGGCGGTATCGGTCCAGCGTAGGAAGGACAAATCTTTGAGCTGGATCGTCCGGCCGTGGACTTTGTCCAGTTCCTGACGCAAGTCGGGCGTCCATTGCGCGAGCGTTTTGCCGTTGCTGTTGAAGTCCGGGCTGTAAAAATCCAGTATCTGATCCATATTGCCGCTGGACTTGGCGTTCTGCCAGGCTGTCAGCGCCACTTCAAAAGGCTTGCTA
>JBLHZH010000163.1:0-5952 GCA_047629695.1 Rhodoferax sp. | reverse complement strand
TGCCCATCGGCCGCTGTAACAGAAAAGAACACCAGGAATTCATGACGGAACTACGCAATGTCAAGGCCGACCTGTCGCGCTTTCGCACGCGCGTGCTGGTCGCTTGTCTGGTGGTAGTGGTGGGCTTTTCGCTGGTTGTTGCCCGGCTGGTCTACTTGCAAGTCGTGCGCCACGAAGATCTGTTGGAGCGCGCCGAAAGCAACCGCACCGCCGTCGTACCGGTGGTGCCGAACCGGGGACTGATCCTGGACCGCAACGGCATTGTGCTGGCCAGCAACTACTCGGCCTACACGCTGGAAGTGACGCCGTCCCGGGTTGATAATCTGGAACAAACGATTGACGAACTTGCCAAGATTGTGGAGATTTCTCCGCGTGACCGGCGGCGCTTCAAGAAACTGCGTGAAGAGTCCAAAAGCTTTGAATCTCTGCCGCTGCGCACCCGCTTGGACGATGAAGAGGTGGCTAAATTTGCGGTGCAACGCTACCGCTTCCCCGGCGTTGACCTGCAGGCCCGCCTGTTTCGCAACTACCCCTACGGCGAGCTGGCAAGCCATGTGGTCGGCTATATTGGACGTATCAATCCGGCAGAGAAGGCCCGCATCGACGACTCTGACGAACAGGCCAACTACCGTGGCACCGACTACATCGGGAAACTGGGTGTCGAACAGAGCTTCGAGGCCCAACTGCACGGCATCACCGGCGTCGACTCGATGGAGACATCAGCCGGTGGACGGGCCACGCGTAAATTGGCCAGCAGCCCGGCGACTCCGGGAAACACCGTGCAACTGTCAATCGACATCAAGTTACAAAACATGATTGAACAGATGTTTGGTGAGCGCCGCGGTGCCTTAGTGGCACTCGACCCAAAAACTGGCGAGGTGCTGGCCTTTGTAAGTAAGCCGACCTACGACCCCAACCTGTTTGTTGACGGCATTGACTCCGAAAGCTGGAAAGCACTCAACGAATCGATCGATAAGCCGCTGCTGAACCGGGCGCTGCGCGGCAGTTACCCCCCCGGCTCCACCTACAAACCTTTCATGGCCATGGCCGCGCTGCAAACCGGCACCCGTGCCGCCACCACGGTCATCAATGACAACGGATCATGGGTCTTTGGTGGTCATGAATTTCGCAGTCATGGGGACCACGGACTCGGCCCGGTCGACATGTATGCCAGTATCGTCAAGTCCAGCAATGTCTACTATTACTCACTGGCCAACGAATTGGGTGTGGACACCATACACGACTTCATGGTGCCGCTGGGCTTTGGTCAGATCACCGGCATCGACATTCCGGGCGAGGTCCGTGGCCTGCTGCCCAGCCGGGCCTGGAAACGCGACTACTACAAGAGGGCCGATCAGCAGCGCTGGTATGGCGGCGAAACTATTTCGCTGGGCATTGGTCAAGGCTATAACAACTTCACCATGCTACAGCTGGCGCAAGCCACTGCCATTTTGGCCAACAAGGGGGTCAAACACAAACCTCACCTGGTGATTGGCAAGCAAGACGTGATGACGCGCGTCAGCACCCCGTTTATCGCGGAACCACCGCAGAACTTAGGCTACGCGCCCGAGAACGTGGCGCTGGTCGCCAAAGCCATGGTCGGCGTGACGCTGGAAGGTACCTCGGCCCGTGTATTCGCTGGTGCCGGCTACCTCTCAGCCGGCAAGACCGGCACGGCGCAAGCCGTCACTATCGGTCAGAAGGAAAAGTACAATGCCAGCAAGCTCGAAGAGCACCAGCGCGACCACGGTTTGTACATCGCCTTTGCACCCGCCGAGAACCCAACAATCGCACTGGCTGTGATTGTGGAAAATGCTGGTTTTGGTGCAGCCCATGCGGCGCCCATGGCGCGACGGGTGTTTGACTATTGGTTGCTGGGCCAGTACCCCAGCGAAGCCGATATGGCGGCTATCAAGAAAGGTCAGGCATCGGCCCCTATTGGCCAGCCGCGCGTTGCCACCGAGATACCCTGGCCACCAGTCAAACCTATCGTTAAGCTGCCTACACCCGCCGCCACGGCCACGCCAAGCACCCGCTAAAAAATTTAGCCTTCATCTCTGCGAGGCTGTAGTAACCCATAACTTCCTGGATTGCCACGCCGTTCCTCCTCAACAAAGACAAGAAGTGGCGGTCAGCGTACAAAAGCATCAAAGCCGGTTTTAAGAATCAACGCACTAACCACCACGATAAAGAAGGTCCGCACAAAACCCGTGCCATGCTTGAGCGCCATATGCGTGCCCAGCAGGCTTCCCAGCACATTGGCCAGGGCCATCAGTAGCACAAAGTGCCACCAGACATGGCCTTTCAGGGTGAAGAGAATCAGCGCGGCGACGTTAGTTGCCGTGTTGACCAGTTTGGCCGAGGCCGCTGCACTGAGAAAGTCATAGCCCAGCACGCGGACAAACAAAAAGACCAGAAAGCTGCCGGTCCCCGGCCCGAAAAAGCCGTCATAAAACCCGATGAGGGCGCCAATGGCGGCGGCCACCCAGGCCTCGTTGACACCCGAAAAGCGTGGCGCATGGATGCGACCCAGATCTTTCTTGTACAGGGTGTAAACCAGTACCACCAGTAAAATCCCCGGTAGCAGGCGGCGCAAAAAATCAGGCGGCACCACGGTCACCAGCCAAGCGCCGGCAAAAGCGGCAACAAAACCAGCCCCCGCCGCCGGCAACAAAGCAGCCCAACGCAGCTCAACGCGACGGGCGAATTGCCAGCTGGCAAAGGCCGTGCCCCAGATGGCTGCCCCTTTGTTGGTGCCAAATAGCGTCGCCGGCTGTGCCGTCGGGAAAACCGCAAACAACGCGGGAATCAGAATCAGGCCGCCCCCCCCGACCACCGAGTCCACAAAACCGGCTAGCAGCGAGGCCAGCATGACAATCAACAATTCCATGACGGCATTGTCGCACCCGGTTTTAAGCCGGCACAGGCGAAAAAAAACACCGCGGTTTGCGGTGTTTTTCCCAGATACGTCTACTTATGGATGTATCGTTTTTACCCTGATAGGTCGTTGTCTCCCGGGTCTTCCTCCTTCAGTGAGCCTGTGGCCCATTGACGAATAAGATTAATGTACTCGCCTGCAGCACCTTCGGACATCAGGATTTACCCTTTACTGCGCGCCCGTGCATCGGCAATTAGCCACTGCGCGGCCTTCTCTGCAATCATCAGGGTGGGAGCATTGGTGTTGCCACTGGTGATCCGCGGCATGACCCCGGCATCAACCACGCGCAGGCCGGCCACCACGCCGTCGGGGCCACGCACGCGCAGACGCGAGTCGACCACCGCCATCGGATCGTCAGCAGCGCCCATTTGGGTGGTACCGACCGGGTGAAAAATAGTGGTGGCAATATCGCCCGCCAGTTTGGCCAGATCAGCATCGGTCTCATACTGGGTGCCGGGCTTCCACTCCTGAGGCTGGTAGCGGGCCAGCGCCGGTTGCGCCACGATGCGCCGTGTAACACGCAGCGAGTCGGCTGCCACTTGGCGATCGACCTCGGTACTCAGGTAGTTGGGGGCAATGGCCGGTGCCTCCTTAAAGTTGCCGCTCTTGATGTTGACCGTGCCGCGACTGGTCGGGTTAAGGTTGCACACGCTGGCCGTGAAGGCGTTAAAGGGGTGCAGCGGCTCGCCAAAAGCATCCAGGCTGAGCGGCTGCACATGGTATTCAATATTAGGGTAAGGCTGGCCGGGGTCGCTGCGGGTGAAGGCCCCCAATTGCGACGGCGCCATGCTCATGGGGCCGCTGCGCTTGAGGGCGTATTCCAGCCCGATCAGTGCCTTGCCCCAGAGCGAGTTGGCCTGCGTATTCAGCGTCTTGACGCCCTGAACCTTGAAGACCGCACGAATCTGCAAATGGTCCTGCAAGTTGGCGCCAACACCGGGCGCGGCCACCTGCACCTCAATGCCGTGCTGTTGCAGCAGCGGCGCCGGCCCAATGCCAGAAAGTTGCAGCAACTGGGGCGAGGCAATGCTGCCGGCACTTAATACCACTTCTTCGCTGGCCGTGACATTAACCAGTTCGTTATTGACCCAGACCTGCACGCCGGTGCAGCGCTGACGGCCATCGGCCTGTTTTTCTAACAATAAACGGGCAGCCTGGGCGCAGGTCCACAACTCAAAATTGGGACGTGCCGTACAGATCGGCCGCAGAAAAGCCTTGGCCGTATTCCAGCGCCAGCCCGACTTTTGATTGACCTCGAAATAGCCCACCCCCTCGTTGTCGCCGCTGTTGAAGTCCTCGCTGGCGGCAATGCCGGCTTGCTGTGCGGCCAGCGAGAAGGCGTCCAGCACGTCCCAGCGCAGACGCTGTTTTTCAACCCGCCACTCACCACGGTTGCTATGCAGCTGTTTGAAAGCCGCTTGCTGCGCAGGCGTCCGGGCCGCACCTGGGTCTAATTTGTAGTGGCTTTCATGCGCCATGAAGTCAGGTAGGCAGTTCTGCCAGTCCCAGGCTGCATCGCCAGTCAGCTGCGCCCACTGGTCGTAGTCACGGGCCTGACCGCGCATGTAAATCATGCCGTTGATACTGCTGCAACCCCCCAGCGTTTTACCGCGTGGGTAGCGCAGCGCACGGCCATTCAGGCCGGTATCGGGCTCGGTGTTGTAGAGCCAGTCGGTACGCGGGTTACCGATGCAATAAAGATAGCCCACCGGAATGTGAATCCAGTGGTAGTCGTCCTTGCGGCCGGCCTCAAGCAGCAGCACCCGCTTGCTGGGGTCGGCCGACAATCGATTGGCCAGCAGGCAACCCGCGGTGCCGGCGCCGATGATGATGTAGTCAAATGCAGTTTGCATGGTGGCCTTGGTGTTTACTGCCCGACCCAGTGGGGCTTGCGCTTTTCCTGAAACGCTTTTTGCCCCTCTTTGGCATCTTCGGTCAGCGAGAACAGGGCAATCTGGCTCTCGGTGAACGACATCGACTCTTCAAATGCCATGGCTTCGACTTTCTTTAAAGTGTATAAACCACGCCGGATAGCGGCCGGCGATTTGTCGAGCAAGCGCTCCAACAACCATTGCAACTTGGCATCCAGATCGTCATCCACGTAGTTCACTAAGCCCACGTCGAGCGCCTGCGCCGACGTGATGGGTTCACCGGTCAGGCACATCTCGTTGAGGGTACGCCGGGAAATCAAGTGCTGCAACACGCTCAGCACCTGGGCCGGAAACACACCGACCTTGACTTCCGGCAGGCCAAACACGGCGTGGCGCGCCGCCACCGCCATATCGCACATTGACATCAACCCCATGCCACCCGCCATGCAGGCCCCGTTAACGCGGGCCACCAGCGGCACATAGCTGGCGCGCGCCGCGCGCAGTAATTGCGCCAGATGGCCATGCGGCTCGGAATAGTCGGTGGTAAAAGCCTGGGCGGACTGTAAGTCAACGCCCGCACAAAAAGCTTTGTTACCGGCGCCGGTAATGACAATGACACGAATATCGCGTTGGGTCTGGGCTGCTGCAATGGCCTGCGTCATACTGACCAGCACGCCATGACTCATGGCGTTTCGCCGCTCTTCACGGGTAATGGTCAGCCACAACACTGGGCCGCGTGATTCGACGCTCAGCTCGGGTGTCGAGGCAAAAGGGGGCGTGTTCATGGAGTCTCCTGTTATGAGTATTTTGCCGCAAGGCCGGCACCCTGTCGCGGTCAAGCCGCGCCTGCGCCCTTGGCGTTACGATAGTGCCTCATTTTTGTCAAATTCACGGAACGGCCCGAGCCCTGCCATGGCGGAAAACACCCCCTGCATCACACGCCACAACACGCCTGAAGGCGAGCGACTGCAGCTGTCCGGCAGCTGGACTGCGGCGCGCCTGGCCGCGCCGGCGGCCTGGGCGCAAATTCAAACAGCCCTGAAAACCGGTCCGCGGCCCGGCACAGCCCACACCCGCTGGGATTTAAACAGCCTGCAGCGGCTCGACCACACCGGCGCCCAAGTGCTCTGGAACGCCTGGAAC
>JBLHZH010000162.1:0-5953 GCA_047629695.1 Rhodoferax sp. | reverse complement strand
CTACTGAAAGGCACGCAACTGGCAAAGGAAAACTGGGCCATCAATGGTTGCAAGGCGAGCCGCGCCGACACCACATGGTCGGCGGGTAGCCAGGCCACGGCCAGCATCGACCAGGGAATTTCGGCTTTCAATACCTTGACGGCGGCATGCTTGAACTCCGGCTGTTTGGAGTCCGGGCAATAGGCCGAGGTGGTGAGGGCGTTGACCCCGGCCAGTCGCTGGCCGGTAGCGCTGAGACCACTTAAAAACTCTTCGCCCCAATGCATCGCCATAAAGACCTGGCTCAGCCCGACATCGCTGCTGGCTTGTACCGGCACCAGAATCGAGCCGCGTTTGCTGGTGACATGCACCAGGTCACCTTCTTTGAACAACCGTCGCACCATGTCCTGCGGATTCATTTGCAGGCTGGGCTCGGCGATATGGCCAAACAGGCGGCCCAGCGTGCCGGTGCGGCTCATGCCATGCCATTGGTCACGCAGGCGCCCGGTGGTCAGCGAGAACGGGTAGCGTGATTCACGTGCTTCGGCGACGCCTTGGTAGATCGTGTTGACGAAGCGGGCCTGGCCGTTGGGAGTCGGAAAAATACCGTCTTCGTAGAGCCGGACCCGGCCCTGCGTTTCTCCTTCGCGCAGCGGCCATTGCCGGGGCGCCTGTTCCAGCATCGGGTAAGACAGGCCGGTGATGTCGAGGTCGCGGCCCCGGGTCGATTCACGGTGTTCCAGCCAGACCGCTTCCGGGCTGGCGTAGGGGAAGAGGCTGGGTCCGGATTGGGGGCGACCGCCGATGCCCCGGGCTTCGAGTCGCTGGGCAAACTCGGCGGCAATCGACCAGTCATGACGGGTCTGGCCGGGCGCCGATACGGCGGCACGCACCCGCGAGATGCGGCGCTCGCTGTTGGTTACTGTGCCTTCTTTTTCGCCCCAGGTGGTGGCGGGCAGCAGCAGGTCGGCATAGCCACAGGTGGCGGTGCTGGCAAAGGCTTCCTGCACCACGACAAATTCGGCGCGTTCCAGCGCCCGGCGTACGGTGGCTTGGTCGGGCATGCTTTGCGCCGGGTTGGTGCAGGCAATCCAGAGCGCCTTGATCTCGCCGTCGGCGGCGGCCTGGAATAGTTCGACCGCTGTTTTTCCGGGCTTCGACGGCACGTCACTGACGCCCCATAGCGCGGCAACTTCGGCGCGGTGCGCGGGGTTAGCGAGGTCGCGGTGGCCGGACATCAGGTTGGCCATGCCGCCGACTTCGCGCCCGCCCATGGCGTTGGGCTGGCCGGTCAGGGAAAACGGGCCAGCTCCGGGCTTACCGATTTGCCCGGTCGCCAGATGCAGGTTGATGAGGGCGGCGTTGTTGGCCGTGCCATTGCGGGACTGGTTCAGGCCCTGGCAATACAGGCTCAGGGTCGGCGTGCGGGGTGCCGTGCCATCGGCTGGCATGCCGGCAAACAGACGGGCAGCGGCCAGCAGCTGATCTTTTTTGATGCCGCAGATCTCGGCGACGCGGTCGGGCGTGCAATCGCGCACGGTGGCCTTCAAGGCTTCAAAATTCTGCGTGTGAGCGCGCATGAAAGCCGCATCCAGCCAGCCCTCCCACAACATGATGTGCAGCATGCCGTTGAACAGCATGACATCGGTGCCGGGCTGAATCGGCAGAAACAGGTCGGCAATCTCGGCGGTGTCGGTACGGCGCGGGTCGACCACCACAATCTTCAGCGCCGGGTTGGCGCGGCGGGCGTCCTCGATGCGGCGAAACAGAATCGGGTGCGCATAGGCGGTATTGGCGCCGGCAATAAAAATGGTGCCGGCATGCTGCACGTCGTCGTAGCAAGTCGGCGGCGCGTCCATGCCCAGGGTTTGTTTGTAGCCGGCGACCGCGCTGCTCATGCACAGGCGCGAGTTGCTGTCGATGTTGTTGGTGCCGATCAATCCTTTGGCGAGCTTGTTGAAGACGTAATAGTCTTCGGTCAGCAACTGGCCGGAGATGTAGAAGCCGACCGCATCGGGGCCGTGCGCGGTAATGATGCGGGCAAACTTTTCGGTTGCCATGGTCAGGCTGGCGTCCCAGCTCAAGCGCTGTGGCGGTGCGCCCCGCAGCGGCCGGTGCTGTGGGTAGAGCAGGCGGCTTTGCTGCGTGATGCTGGCGCTGGCGGTCAGGTGCAAAGTGGCGCCTTTGGTGCACAGGCGGCCAAAATTGGCCGGGTGCTCGGGGTCGCCGCGCACCCCGGTGATCTGGTTATTCGCCGAGCTGATGATGACACCGCAGCCGACCCCGCAATAAGGGCAGGTCGAGGCGGTCTCGCGAACGGCGGCGGTCATACCCCGGCCAGTTCTGCCCGGTCCCCGCAGCCCGGTCCGGCCACCGGGGCACGCAGGTCGAGGGCATGGCTAGCCAGTTCCTGGCGGTCCAGGTGCACCACGCCGTCTTCGACCTTGACGCTGAATTTGGGCGTGCAGCCTTCATCGGGCGCACGGGCGCAGCCGTCGGCCAGGCCGATGGTCCAGTTGTGCAGCGGGCAGGCGACCTGGGTGCCAAACACCATGCCCTGGCTCAAGGGCCCGCCTTTGTGCGGACAGCGGTCCAGCAACGCAAAGACCTCGTTCTGCGCGTTGCGAAATACCGCCACATCCATGCCCTGGGGCCGTGCCACGCAGCGTGAGCCGAGCACCGGGATGTCGGAGACCAGGCAGATTTTTTTCCAGTCGTTCATTGTTATTTCCTTCAGTTAGGGGCGGACTTCAGGCGCTCAGTTTTTCGAACTGGCGAGTGTCAACCTCGGCCTTGTCAAACTCAAACCAGGGGTCGGGCTCACCGTCCAGCGCAAACTGCAGCTGCTCCCACAGTGCCTTGCGGTTTTCGTGGTCGTCCAGAATTTTCTTCTTCACATAGTCCAGGCCGACCCGCGAAACGTAATGCACGGTGCGCTCCAGGTACCAGCCTTCCTGGCGGTAGAGTTCGCAAAAGGCGCCGGTGTACTCCAGCACCTCGGCCGCAGTTTTGAGCTTGGTGAAGAAATGCGCGACCTCGGTCTTGATGCCACCGTTACCTGCGATGTACATTTCCCAGCCGCTGTCGACACCGATGATGCCAACGTCCTTGATGCCGGCCTCGGCACAGTTGCGCGGACAACCGCTGACCGCAAACTTGACCTTGTGCGGCGCATACATGCGCCACATGGCACGTTCCAGGTCCTTGCCCATCTGGGTCGAGTCCTGCGTGCCCATGCGGCACCACTCCGAGCCGACACAGGTTTTAACTGTGCGCAGCGCCTTGGCGTAGGCGTGACCGCTGGGCATGCCGATGTCTTGCCAGACCGCTTTCAGGTCTTCTTTTTTAACGCCCAGCAAATCAATGCGCTGACCGCCGGTGACCTTGACGGTCGGGATCTTGTACTTGTCCACTGCATCGGCAATGCGACGCAACTCGCTGGCCGTGGTCTCGCCGCCCCACATGCGCGGGATCACCGAGTAGGTGCCGTCTTTCTGGATGTTGGCGTGGCTGCGCTCGTTGATCATGCGGCTTTGCGGGTCGTCCTTGGCCAGCTTGGGCCAGCTGCTGATGAGGTAGTAGTTGACCGCCGGGCGGCAGCTCGGGCAGCCGTTGGGGGTTTTCCAGCCCATCGAAGTAAACACATCGGCAATGGTGAGCAACTTATTTTTGACAATCGCCTCGCGTACTGCCTGGTGGCCGTGGTCGGTGCAGGCACAAACCGCTTTGGTTTTGGGCGTGGCCGAGTAGTCGCCGCCGGCGGTGAACATCAAAATCTGCTCTACCAGACCGGTGCAGGAGCCGCAGGAGGCGCTGGCCTTGGTGTGCTTGCGCACCTCGTCCAGCGTGAACAGGCCCTTCTCCTTGATGGCTTTGCAAATGGTGCCTTTGGTGACGCCGTTGCAGCCGCAGACCTCGGCCTCGTTGGGCATGCTCACGGCCTTGTTGTGACCGGCATGACCGACATCGCCGATGTTGGACTCGCCAAACATCAGCTTGTCGCGGATGTCAGCCACCGAGCGGCCGTTGCGCAGCAGCTTGAAGTACCAGCTGCCGTCCACGGTGTCGCCATAGAGGCAGGCACCGATCAACTTATCGTCCTTGATGACGAGTTTTTTGTAGACGCCGGAAAACGGGTCGCTCATTAATATTTCTTCGCAGCCAGCGCCGCCCATGAACTCTCCGGCGCTGAACAAATCAATGCCGGTGACCTTGAGTTTGGTCGAGGTCAGCGAACCGGTGTAGCGGCCAATGCCAAACTGCGCCAGGTGGTTGGCGGCTACTTTGGCCTGTTCAAACAAAGGCGCGACCAGGCCGTAGGCAATGCCACGGTGGGCAGCACACTCGCCGACCGAATAGATGCGGGCGTCGGTCACGGTTTGCAGCGTATCGCTGACAACAATGCCCTTGTTGCAATGTAGGTGCATGGCCTCGGCCAACTCGGTGTTGGGGCGAATACCCACCGCCATCACCACCAAGTCGGCGGCAACCTGTGTGCCGTCCTTGAACTGGACGGCAGTGACGCGCTGGCCGCTGTCCCCGCCGCCACCCAGCAGCGCCTGGGTCTGGGCGCCCATCAGAAACTTCAGGCCGCGTTGCTCCAGCGACTTTTGTAGCAGCTGGCCGGCCACGCTGTCGAGCTGGCGGTCCATCAGGGTGGGCATGACATGGACCACGCTGACCTGCATGCCGCGCAGCATCAGCCCGTTGGCCGCTTCCAGGCCCAGCAGGCCGCCGCCAATGACTACCGCGTGCTGGTACTTGACAGCGGCGTCGATCATCGCGTTAGTGTCGGCAATGTCACGGTAGGCCATCACGCCTTCCAGGTCCTTGCCGGGCAGCGGCAGCATGAAAGGGTTGGAGCCGGTGGCCAGCAGTAACCGGTCGTAGCGGACTTCGGTGGCCTCACCCTGAGTATTGATGGCGCGCACCAGACGCCGGGCGCGGTCCACCGCCACTACTTTTTTACCGGCGTGCAGGTCAATGCCGTTGTCTTTGTACCAGTCCCAGTTGTTGAGCACAATCTCGTCCAGCGTTTGCTCTCCCGCTAGCACCGGCGATAACAAAATGCGGTTGTAGTTGGGGTGTGGCTCGGCACCGAAGACCGTGATGTCATACAGGTCCGGGGCAATTTTTAGCAGCTCTTCGAGCGTACGCACACCGGCCATGCCGTTGCCGACCATGACGAGTTTCATTCGGGTTTTGGGTTCTACGCGCATGTCCATGGGATTTCCTTGTTTTTTTCAGGCGCAGGTCAAGCTACTTTTTCCACATGCGACTGGCGCGTGTAGAGGAAGTCGATGACGGCTTTGCGGTAATGCAGGTACTGTGCGCTGTCGGCCAGCGCGACCCGGTTGCGCGGACGCGGCAGGTCCACACGCAGCACTTCGCCAATGGTGGCGCTGGGGCCGTTGGTCATCATCACAATCTTGTCGGACAGCAGCACGGCTTCGTCGACATCGTGGGTCACCATCACCACCGTGCTCTGGGTGGTGGCGACAATTTGCAGCAACTCGTCCTGTAGCTTGGCGCGGGTCAGCGCGTCAAGCGCGCCAAAAGGCTCGTCCATCAGCAGCACTTTGGGCTCCATTGCCAGGGCGCGGGCAATGCCGACGCGCTGCTTCATGCCGCCTGAAATTTCACCCGGTCGCTTTTGCGCCGCCGCCGTCAGGCCGACCATGGCCAGTGCGGCGTCGGTGCGGGCTTTGAGCTGGGCCTTGTTCTCTGTGGGTGCGCCGGGCGTGCGGTTGGCCGCGCCAAAGACCCGCTCAATACCCAGGTAGACGTTCTCAAAGCAGGTCAGCCAGGGCAGCAGCGAGTGGTTCTGGAATACCACCGCACGCTCCGGGCCGGGTCCCGCGATTTCGCGGTTGGCACACAGCAAGTGACCCTGGCTTGGCAGGGTCAGGCCGGCAATCAGGTTCAGCAGGGTCGACTTGCCGCAACCGGAGTGCCCGATGAGGGCGATAAACTC
>JBLHZH010000161.1:0-5989 GCA_047629695.1 Rhodoferax sp. | reverse complement strand
GAAATTCGGGAACTGTGCAACGCCTGTACCGTGCTGCGTGGCGGCAAGGTGACCGGTGTTTGCAATCCGGCGCAAGAGTCTAATGCTTCCCTGTCGCGCCTGATGATTGGGGCCGAGCCGACCCAGCTGACGCGCCGTGCCGCCCATGTGGGGGCGTCGGTGCTGCAGGTGCAGAATCTGACGCTGGCCCGCGAGGATCAGTTCGGGGTCGATCTGGAGGGCATCAGCCTGCAGGTTTGTGCCGGCGAGGTGGTGGGTATTGCCGGCGTCTCGGGCAATGGCCAGAAAGAGTTGTTGCACGCTTTGTCGGGGGAAGATCTGCGCGCATCGGCGGCATCGATTCAAGTGAGCACGGTGGATGTGACTGGTCTGCATCCGGGCGGGCGCCGTCAGTTGGGCCTGCATTTTGTGCCGGAAGAGCGGCTTGGGCGCGGCGCCGTACCCACGCTGGGGCTGGCGCACAACCTGCTGCTGACGCGCACTGAAGCGATTGCCGGCAAGCATTTTCTGGGGGGCTGGATCAAACTGGCGCCGCTGCAGGCACAGGCTCAAGCCATCATTGCGCGCTTTCATGTGAAGGCAGGCGGACCCTGGTCCCAGGCGCGCTCATTGTCCGGCGGTAATTTACAAAAATTCATTGTGGGCCGAGAAATTGATGCCAAACCTAAATTATTCATCGTGTCACAGCCGACTTGGGGCGTTGATGTCGGCGCTGCAGCGCAAATTCGCGGCGAAATTCTGGCCCTGCGTGATGCCGGTTGTGCCGTGCTGGTGGTAAGCGAAGAGCTGGACGAGTTGTTTGAACTCAGCGACCGTTTGTATGTGATTGCCTGCGGTCGCCTGTCGCCTTCGGTGCCGATTGCCAGCGCCAGCGTCGCCACCATTGGCGCTTGGATGAGTGGTTTGTGGGGAGGCGCACATGCTGAAGCTTGAAGCCCGTGCGCAGCCCTCCGTGCTGTGGCGTTATGCCTCGCCGCTGCTGGCCTTGCTGGTCACGGTGTTGATTGGCGTGATGCTGTTTGTTGCGCTTGGTAAAGACCCGGTGAGCGGTTTGCGAGTGTTCTTCTGGGAGCCCGTCAAGAGTGGTTATGCGCTGGGTGAACTGGCGGTCAAAGCCACGCCTCTGTTGCTAATTGCACTTGGTCTGGCGGTGTGTTTCCGCTCCAACGTCTGGAATATCGGCGCCGAAGGTCAGTATGTGCTGGGTGCTATCGCTGCCAGCGGGGTGGCGATACTGGCGGACCAGAATACCGGACGCTGGATTGTGCTACCCATCATTTTGGCCGGCATTCTGGGTGGTATGTTCTGGGCCAGCATCACGGCCTATTTGCGCGACCGCTTTCATGCCAACGAGATTCTGGTCAGCCTGATGCTGGTCTATGTGGCGGTGCAACTGCTGGGTTATCTGGTGGCCGGCCCCTGGAAAGACCCGCAGGGTTATAACTTTCCGCAAACCAAAACATTTGATCTGGTGACCCGTATTCCGCGTTTGTTTGAAGACTCGCGCGTCAGTATCGGCATTTTTCTGGCGTTGCTGGGCGTACTCGGTACTTGGATTTTTCTGTTTCGCACGCGTGCCGGTTTTGCGCAACAGGTGGGCGGTCTGGCGCCAGCAGCGGCGCGCTACGCCGGGTTTTCTTCGCGCCGCACACTCTGGGTGGCGCTGCTGGTATCGGGTGGCATGGCCGGTCTGGCAGGAGCGCTTGAGGTGGCGGGTCCGATTGGTCAACTCACCCCCTATGTGCCGGCCGGTTATGGTTTTGCCGCCATCATCGTCGCCTTTGTTGGACGCCTGCACCCGGTGGGCATGGTCTTTTCTGCGATTTTGATGAGCATGTTTTATATCGGCGGTGAGCTCGCCCAGTCGCGTTTGGGTCTACCCAAGTCGATGACTGGCGTCTTTCAGGGCCTGCTGCTGTTTACTTTGCTGGCCTGCGATACGTTGGTTAATTACCGTTTGAAATGGGGGAAGTGATGGAGTCTTATGCACTGCTGATGGCAGCCACCCTGAACGCTGGCACGGTGCTGGCGTTGGCCTCGCTCGGCCTGTTGATTAACGAGAAAGCGGGCATCGTCAACCTTGGTGCTGAGGGCATGATGTTGTGTGCTGCGATTGCCGGTTTTGCGGCGGTCGTGCACTCCGGCAGTGACATGGTGGGCTTTGCCGCCGGCATCGGCGCAGGCGCCTTGCTGGCGCTTATTTTCGGCTTTTTGGTGATCTGGCTCAACACCAATCAGTACGCTACCGGGCTGGCTGTGAGTCTGTTTGGAGCCGGCTTTTCTGCCTTTGTTGGCATTTCTTATGTACAGGCCAGAATCCCGGCCCGCCCCAGTTTTGCTATTCCTTATTTGGCTGATATTCCCCTATTGGGGCCTGCCTTGTTTCGCCACCATCCGCTGGTTTACCTGACAGTGCTGCTTGCCCTTGGCCTGATCTGGTTTCTGTACCGCACACGGGCCGGACTGGTGCTGCGCAGCGTGGGCGAAAACCCGGAATCAGCCCATGCGCTGGGCTACCCAGTGCGCCGTATCCGTCTGCTAGCGGTGGTCGCTGGGGGGGCGTTGTGTGGTCTGGCTGGGGCTTACATCTCGATTATCTACACCCCCTTGTGGGTCGAAGGTATGGTCGCCGGCAAAGGCTGGATTGCGCTGGCGCTGACCACCTTTGCCACCTGGCGCCCAGCCCGTGTGCTGCTGGGGGCTTATCTGTTTGGTGGTGTCACGATGTTGCAGTTTCACCTGCAAGGCATCGGCGTGCAGGTGCCAAGTCAGTTCCTGACCATGCTGCCCTACCTGTCCACGATCGTGGTGCTGGCCCTGATTTCGCGTAACCCCCAGTGGATTCGTATTAATATGCCGACTTCGATTGGCAAGCCGTTTTACCCCGGCGCCTGATTTATGCACTTATTTACGATGATCGTCTTTGCGAGCAAAGCGTGGCAATACAGCGTTGTGGGTTGTCTTTGCGAGGAAATATGACGCGGCAATCTAGGAGGTCATGGGCTGCCGCGCTGCGCTTGCACAGACGCAGAGGAGCATGGCCTCGCAGAGACAACGGTAGCTTGATAATTTTCAAGTTCATAATTCGACAATTTTATTTTTTTAATCTCTTAAAGAAGGATTCGTGATGACAGACCTGCAAAAACGCAAGTGGCTGAAAATTGCCGCTCTCAGCACCGTTGCCAGCGCCGCGCTGGTCGGCTGCGGTAAAAAAGAGGCGCCCGCTCCGGCCGCCGCGCCAGCTCCAGTGGCCTCGGTGCCCGCGCCCAAGCCGGAACCCCTGAAAATTGCCTTCGCCTACGTCGGTCCGGTCGGCGATGGGGGTTGGACCTATGCCCACGACAACGCACGCAAGGCCCTTGAAAAAGAGTTTGGTGATCGCATTCAAACCTCGTTTGTTGAAAGCGTGCCTGAGTCCGCAGACGCCGAACGCGTCATTCGCGACATGGCTGGTCAGGGCAATAAGCTGATCTTTGGTACTACTTTCGGCTATATGGAGTCGATGCTCAAAGTGGCGGCCGATGCCAAGGATGTCAAGTTCGAGCATGCCACCGGCTACAAAACTGCCGATAACATGCGCACCTACGACAGCCGCACTTACGAAGGTGCCTACATGGCGGGCGTGATCGCCGGCAAGATGACCAAGACCAATACGCTGGGCGTGGTGGCGTCAGTGCCGATTCCCGAGGTGGTGCGCAACATCAACAGCTTCACCCTGGGTGCGCAGTCAAGCAATCCCAAAATCACCACCAAAGTGGTTTGGATCGGCAGCTGGTTTGATCCACCGAAAGAGACCGAAGCGGCTACCTCGTTGATCAATGGTGGCGTCGACGTGCTGTTTCAGAATACTGATTCCCCCGCTGTGCTGAAGACCGCCGAGGCCCGCGGTAAGCGTGCCTTTGGCTGGGACTCCGATATGACGGCCTACGGCCCGAAAGCCCACTTGGGCTCGGCGGTAATTAACTGGGCGCCGTACTACATCAAGTCCACGCGCGAAGCGCTGGACGGCCAATGGACCGGTGGCAGCAGCGCTTGGTGGGGCGTCAAGGAAGGTGCGATTGATATGGTGTCGATGGCCGAGGATGTGCCCGCCGAGACCAAATCCCGCGTTGAAGACATCAAGAAGGGGCTTACCGATGGCAGTTTCGCGATCTGGAAAGGCCCGATCATGGACAACACCGGCAAAGTCCGGATTGCCGCAGACACGGTGGCTGATGACAAGTTTCTGGGTGGGTTGAACTTCTATGTCAAGGGCGTCGAAGGCAAGGTGCCGGGCAGCAAGTAAAGCTCATCACCTGACTGATTTATCTGGGTATTGGCGTTGTTTTTTCGAGCCATTTCAGTGAATGCCTGACAATGTCTCGGGCATTCACTGCGCTACCCTGCGCAGTATGCTGCTCGTTAACAACATTGGAAATAAACACCATGAACTTGAATAACCGCCGCGAATTTATTGTAAAACTCAGCTTGGGCAGTACGGCCCTAATAGCCGGTGGCGCTGCCATGGCTCAAGGCGCCATGCTGGCCGAGACTGATGCGCAGGCAAATGCCTTAGGTTACAAGGCCGACACCACCAAAGTTGACGCCGCTAAATACCCCAAGCATGTGGCTACCCAGAACTGCAGTAACTGTGCGTTGTACCAAGGCAAGGCCAGTGATGCTGCCGGTGGCTGCCCGCTGTTTGCCGGTAAACAAGTCGCCGGCAAAGGCTGGTGTAGCGCTTACGCCAAAAAGGGCTAATACCGGAAGGCGTACGGTCGTCTCTGCGAGGCCGCAGGTTGTTGCCGCCCATGACTTATTGGGTTGCCGCTACGTTCCGGTTACAAAGACAAAAAATAATGGTTGGTGCTTTTGCCCAGCCATTTTTTTCGTCTGAGCGCTGTTTAACTGCCGTCCCGGGCTTTGCGATACTCGGGGGATGCAATTACAAGATATTCTTTTTTCCCAAGGGTTTGGAACCCGACGCGTGTGTGCCGGCCTGGTGCAACAGGGCTTGGTACAGGTTTATGCTTCCCCTGATGCGCCTGAGCCGGTCCAGTGCAGCGAGTCGGCGGCTGAATTTGTCGCCAAAGACTTGCGCTTCAGGGTTCAGGGCGTGGACTGGCCGCACCATGAAAAAGCCTATATTTTGCTCAACAAGCCGATGAACACCGAATGCTCACAAAAGCCGTCAACCCACCCCAGTATTTACACCTTGTTGCCGTCACCGCTGCGCCTGCGGCCGCAAAAAGGCGCCGTGCAGGGCGTGCAGGCGGTGGGCCGGCTGGACCAGGACACCACTGGCTTGTTGTTACTGACGGACGACGGTAAGTTCATTCACCGCATGAGTTCACCGCGTCATCATGTGCCCAAAGTTTACGAAGTGACTGTTAAACACTCGCTGGACGAGATTCAGGTCAGCAAGTTGCTGAACGGCGTGGTGCTGGACGATGACCCCAAGCCGGTACGCGCGGCGGCCTGCGAAGCGGTGAGCAGCCATCATTTGCGCCTGACGCTGACGGAGGGCAAGTACCACCAGGTCAAGCGCATGGTGGCGGCGGTGAGCAACCGGGTCGAGGCCCTGCACCGCTCGCAGATCGGAGGCCTGCGCCTGCCCGATAACCTGTTGCCCGGGCAGTGGCGCTGGCTGAGCGAGGCCGACATGGCCAGCATCTCGGCCTGAGGCCCGCTACACTTGCGCACCTAATCCCCTTAAGCGATGTGACGCGATGTTTTTTGCCTCTTCATTTTCCCCATTAGCGATCCGTTTTTCGGTCGCCTTGGCCCTGTCTTGGGCTACGCTTGCGCCGGGACTGGCCCAGGCCCAGGCAGCGGTGCCACCGATTTTTGTGCTCAATTCGCAGGATGCCAGCATCAGTGTGATTGACCCCGTCAGCTGGCAGGAGACCAAGCGCATTCCGACCGGCAAAGAGCCTCACCACCTGTACCTGACACCGGATGAAAAGTCCCTCGTCATTGCCAATGCCCTGAGCGATTCCTTGCTGTTTGT
>JBLHZH010000160.1:0-6094 GCA_047629695.1 Rhodoferax sp. | reverse complement strand
CGAGTTGGCAATGCCTTTGTCGATGCCTTCCTTGAAGATTTTAGTGTTGGTGACGAACAGGTCGTCACCCACGATTTGCACTTGCTTGCCCAAACGGTCGGTCAGAATCTTCCAGCCATCCCAGTCGTTTTCGGCCATACCGTCTTCGATACTGATGATCGGATATTTTTCAACCCAGTTCGCCATCACGTTGGTCCATTCTTCAGACGTCAGGGACAGGCCTTCCCCGGCCAGGTGGTACTTGCCGTCTTTATAAAACTCGCTGGCGGCGCAGTCCAGACCGATGGCAATCTGCTCACCGGCGGTGAAGCCGGCCTTGTCAATGGCTTCCAGAATCAGCAGGATGGCCGCTTCATGGCTGGCCACGCTGGGAGTAAAGCCGCCTTCGTCACCGACGGCGGTGCTCATGCCCTTGTCATGGATGATTTTTTTGAGCGCATGGAAGACCTCGGCACCGTAGCGTAGGGCCTCGCGAAAGCTGGGCGCGCCCACTGGAATGATCATGAACTCTTGAATATCAAGCGTGTTGTTGGCATGAGCGCCACCGTTCACCACGTTCATCATCGGCACCGGCATCTGGGTGGCAGCCATGCCACCAAAGTAGCGGTAAAGCGGCAGGCCGGACTCTTCAGCGGCAGCACGTGCTACGGCCATCGAAACCGCCAGCATCGCGTTGGCACCTAGGCGCGACTTGTTGTCGGTGCCGTCCAAGTCAATCAGGGTCTTGTCCAGAAAGGCCTGCTCGCAGGCATCAAGTCCCAGCACGGCTTCTGAAATTTCGGTGTTGATGTGCTCGACGGCCTTGAGCACGCCCTTACCCAGGTAACGACTTTTGTCACCGTCGCGCAGTTCCATGGCTTCACGACTGCCTGTGGAGGCGCCCGAGGGGACCGCGGCGCGGCCCATGGTGCCGGACTCCAGCAGCACATCACATTCCACGGTGGGGTTGCCGCGGGAATCAAGAATTTCACGGCCGACGATGTCAACAATTGCGCTCATTAATATCTTTCAAAGGTAAAACGAAGTTAAAAATCTTAAGTTCCTACACTTCTCGTCTTTGCGAGCGCAGCGCGGCAATCCAGAGGCCCTAGACTGCCGCGGCCTTCGGCCTCGCAGAGACGAGAATACTTGGGTGCTTTCCATGCCTCTGGGCAGGTGATCAGGCCTCAAAGCTGTTTTCGAGAAAGCCGTTCTTTTTGGTCACGGCATCGAGCGCCACCAGAGTTTCCAATAGGGCCCGCATGTGCTTTAGGGGTACCGCGTTGGGGCCGTCGCTCATGGCTTTGGCGGGGTCCGGGTGGGTTTCCATAAACAGGCCGGCAACGCCGGCCGCAACCGCCGCGCGTGCTAGCACTGGCACCATTTCGCGCTGGCCGCCACTACTGGTGCCCTGGCCGCCCGGCAGTTGCACTGAATGCGTCGCATCGAACACCACCGGGGCGCCGGTGTCGCGCATGATGGCCAGCGAGCGCATGTCGCTGACCAGGTTGTTGTAGCCAAAGCTGGCACCGCGCTCGCAGGCCATGAAGTTGTCTTCAAGCAACCCCACTTCGCGGGCCGCAGCCCGCGCCTTGTCGATTACGTTTTTCATGTCGCCCGGGGCTAAAAACTGGCCTTTTTTGATGTTGACCGGCAAACCCGATTGCGCGACGGCGCGGATGAAATCGGTTTGACGGCACAAAAAAGCCGGTGTTTGCAGGATATCGACCACTGAGGTGACTTGTGCAATCTGGTCTTCTGAGTGGATGTCAGTCAGGATTGGCACTTGCAGCTCACGCTTGACTTTAGCCAGAATCTCCAGACCTTTGTCAATGCCTGGGCCGCGAAAGGTGCTGCCGCTGGAACGATTGGCCTTGTCAAAGCTGCTCTTGAAAATGAAGGGGATACCCAGGCTGGCCGTGATTTCTTTCAAGGTGCCGGCGGTATCCATCTGCAATTGCTCGGACTCGATGACGCAGGGTCCGGCAATCAGAAAGAAGCGGTGTTGCAGGCCAATGTCGAAACCACATAATTTCATCGGGCGCCCTTTCCTGGTTTTTTGCTGGCTGACTGGTGCTCCAGCGCCGCTTTGACGAAGGCATTAAACAGCGGGTGGCCGTTCCAGGGAGTTGAGCTGAACTCGGGGTGAAACTGCACGCCCATGAACCAGGGGTGCACGTTTTGCGGCAGCTCGACAATCTCGGTGAGCTGTTCACGCTGCGTCGAGGCAGAAATGACCAGGCCGGCCTGGCGCAGTGCGTCCAGGTAGTTGACATTGGCCTCGTAACGGTGGCGGTGACGCTCGGTTACTACATCGCCGTAGATCTTGTGGGCCAGTGTGCCTTGGACGACATCGGAACTTTGTGAGCCTAGGCGCATGGTGCCGCCCAGATCGGAATGTTCATTGCGCGTCTTGATGGTACCGTCTTCGTCCTTCCATTCCGCAATCAAAGCGATGACGGGGTGCGGACTGTTGGGGTCGAACTCGGTGCTGTTGGCGTCGGTCAGGCCCGCAATGTGGCGGGCAAACTCGATGGTGGCCACCTGCATGCCGAGGCAGATACCCAAGTAAGGCACTTTGCTTTCACGCGCAAAACGGGCGGCGCAGATTTTGCCTTCGACGCCGCGAATACCGAAACCGCCGGGCACCAGAATGGCGTCAAATTTAGCGAGTTGTTTGACGCTTTCCAGAGTGATGGTCTCGGAGTCAAAGTAGGTGATCTTGGCCCGCACATGATTTTTCATACCGGCGTGGCGCAGCGCCTCATTGAGCGATTTGTAGCTGTCGCTGAGGTCAACATACTTGCCCACCATGGCGATATTGACTTCACCCTGCGGGTGTTCAATTTCATAGACCAGGTCGTCCCAGCGCTTCAAGTTGGCAGGTTGCGTGTTGAGACGCAGTTTGTCACAAATCAGGCCGTCCAGCCCCTGCTCATGCAACATGCGTGGCACTTTGTAGATGGTATCGACGTCCCACATGGAGATCACGCCCCAGTCGGCGACATTTGAGAACAGCGATATTTTTTGCCGCTCTTCTTCTGGAATCGGACGATCAGCCCGGCAGATCAAGGCATCGGCCTGGATGCCGATTTCGCGTAACTGCTTGGCGGTATGCTGGGTCGGTTTGGTCTTGAGTTCGCCAGCTGCGGCAATCCAGGGCACATAACTCAAATGCACAAATGCGCTGTTGTTGGGGCCCAGCTTGAGGCTCATCTGACGCACGGCTTCGAGAAACGGCAGCGACTCAATGTCACCCACGGTGCCGCCAATTTCAACAATTGCCACATCGACGGCGTCCGGCGTTCCGATGCGGGCGCCACGTCGCACAAAGTCTTGAATCTCGTTGGTGACGTGGGGGATGACCTGCACAGTTTTGCCCAAATAGTCGCCCCGGCGTTCTTTCTCAAGCACGCTTTTGTAAATCTGACCGGTGGTGAAGTTGTTGGCCTTGCGCATGCGGGTTTCTACAAAGCGCTCATAGTGGCCTAGGTCAAGGTCGGTTTCAGCCCCGTCTTCGGTGACAAAAACCTCGCCGTGCTGAAAGGGGGACATCGTGCCAGGATCGACATTAAGGTAGGGGTCAAGCTTGATTAAAGTGACCTTGAGACCTCGCGATTCTAAAATCGCTGCTAAGGAGGCTGAGGCGATTCCCTTGCCAAGGGAAGACACCACACCGCCGGTGACGAAAACAAATTTGGTCATCTCTGAGGGAGCTGCAAGCTCGAGGAGGTGGTAAAACAAGATTATAGGTGGCTTGTCTGCTACATTGCGAGCCATGAATGACCTTGCTGGCAAACACATTGTTCTTGGGCTTACCGGTGGTATCGCCTGTTACAAAACGGCGCAATTGTGCCGACTCCTGATTCAGGAAGGCGCGACCGTGCAAGTCGTTATGACCGAGGCGGCGACCCAGTTCATCACCCCGGTCACGATGCAGGCCCTGAGCAACCGCCCGGTCTACGGCTCGCAGTGGGATGCCCGTGCCGATAACAACATGCTCCATATCAACCTGAGCCGCGAGGCTGATTTGATGTTGCTGGCGCCTTGTAGCGCAGACTTCATGGCTCGACTGGTGCAGGGTCGTGCCGATGATTTGTTGAGCCTGATGTGCCTGGCCCGACCCCGGGACAGGGTGCCGTTGCTGATCGCTCCCGCCATGAACCGTGAAATGTGGACCCATCCTGCCACCCGGCGCAATCAGCGGCAGTTGATTGAAGACGGTGTCACGGTGCTGGGCGTGGGCAGCGGCGATCAGGCCTGTGGCGAGACCGGTGATGGCCGCATGCTGGAGCCGCAGGACTTGCTGGACGAGGTGATTGCTTTTTTTCAACCTAAAGTTCTGGTCGGTCACCATGTTTTGGTGACGGCCGGGCCGACTTATGAAGCGATTGACCCGGTGCGCGGCATCACCAATTTATCCAGCGGCAAAATGGGCTTTGCGATTGCTCGCGCCGCCCGTGAAGCGGGTGCCGAGGTGACGCTGATCGCCGGGCCGGTGCATTTGCCGACGCCACGCGGCGTTACACGGATTGATGTGACCTCGGCGCAGAGCATGCTGGCGGCCACCGTGCAATGTGTGCCCCAGGCCACGATTTTCGTCGCCACCGCCGCTGTCGCCGACTGGCGGCCGGCCAGCGCCGCCGAGCAAAAAATCAAAAAAGACGGTTCGGGTGCGGTGCCGAGCCTGACGTTTATTGAAAACCCGGACATCTTGTCCACTGTCGCCCAGTCGTCCCGCAGCCAAAGTGGCGCGCTCTTTTGTGTCGGCTTTGCTGCTGAAAGCCAGGATTTACTAGCCAACGCACAGGCCAAGCGCAAGCGCAAAGGCGTGCCTTTGCTGGTTGGCAATATTGGCCCCGCCACCTTTGGCCAGGACGACAATGCGCTGCTGCTGGTGGATGCTTACGGCGTGGCCGAACTGGTGCGCGACAGCAAACGTGCACTGGCCATCAAGTTGATGACAGAAATATTATTCAGAATAAGGACCCGGGCCATCGGCCCAACAGCATGAAAATAGACGTCAAAATCATCGATGCCCGCCTGGCGGACCAGTTGCCCGCCTACGCAACCCCCGGCAGTGCCGGCTTGGACTTGCGGGCCTGCTTGGAGCAGCCGCTGACCCTGCAGCCCAACGCCTGGCAGCTGGTGCCGACGGGCATTGCCATTTACCTGGGCGACCCGAATTTTGCAGCGATGATTTTGCCGCGCTCGGGTCTGGGTCACAAACATGGCATTGTGTTGGGCAATTTGGTGGGCTTGATTGACAGCGACTACCAGGGGCAGCTGATGGTCAGTGCCTGGAACCGCAGTGATGTGGCCTTTACTATTGAACCTCTCGAGCGCATTGCGCAGCTGGTGATTGTGCCGGTGGTGCAGGTGCAGTTCAATATCGTCACCGAGTTTCCCGCCACGGAACGTGGCGAGGGCGGTTACGGCTCCACCGGCAAGTCCTGATATTTCAGTGCAGGGTGTCGTTGCTAGGGGGGGCGACATGCAGGGGCTGAATCCGGAAAAATCCGGGGCCGGCTGAACCTCGTCCGATTTCTTTCGATGTTGCCTCGCGTACGGCTTGCACCGTCAGGCTCAGACGCAGGGCGATGCCGGCCAGTGGGTGGTTGCCATCTAGCACCACATGTTCCGGGTATATTTCTGTCACGATGTACATTGCATCTTTCGGGGCGTCCGTCTGGCAGCCGGCTGGCAGGGAGGCCCCGTCATAGGTCATGCCTTCTTCGAGTTCAGCGGGAAACAGCTGACGCGGCTCCAGAAACAGCCGGGCTTCATCGAAATCTCCAAAGCCCTCTTCCGGTTCAATTTGCAGGTTAACTTGGTCACCCACCACGTGGTCTTGCAGCGCCGCTTCAATGATTTGCAGCAGATCGTCGCCACCGACCATAAATTCGACCGGGTCGTCAAGCACGTCGAGTTCGTCGCCCAGCGTATCTTTCAGCGTCCAGGTCAGTGCGACGACGCATTGTTGTTTGATTTTCATAGGAGAATTGTCTCAGTTTGACCGTTAACCGGAGATTTGTATGGACGTAAATCAAGCGCTGCCCCTGCTGGGTGGCATTAGCCCTCTGGTGTTCATGAAACGCTATTGGCAAAAAAAGCC
>JBLHZH010000159.1:0-6106 GCA_047629695.1 Rhodoferax sp. | reverse complement strand
ATATTGCTGCTGATACCGCGGATCACAAAGCCATTCAGGGCTTCGCGCATCTTGGTTATGGCGTCCAGTCGGTCACGGCCATGAACAACCAACTTGCCGATCATTGAGTCGTAATGCATAGGAATCTCACCGCCATCCTGCACGCCGGTGTCCACCCGCACGCCGAACCACTGGCAAGTATCGGCAGCAAACATGGTCTCGACCGGCGGCTGAAAGCGCACCAGACGACCGGTCGACGGCAGAAAATTGCGAAACGGATCTTCGGCATTGATACGGCACTCAATCGCCCAGCCCTCGCATTTAACCTCGTCCTGCGTCAGGGGCAACTTCTCGCCCGCTGCCACGCGGATCATCAACTCCACCAGGTCGAGTCCGGTAATGCACTCGGTCACCGGATGCTCGACCTGCAGTCGGGTATTCATCTCCAGGAAATAAAAACTCTGGTCCTTGCCAACGACAAACTCAACCGTGCCGGCACTTTGGTAGTTGACCGCCTTGGCCAACTGCACCGCCTGCTCGCCCATGGCTTTGCGCGTAGCCTCAGAGATGAAGGGCGATGGCGCCTCCTCAATCACCTTCTGGTGGCGGCGCTGGATCGAGCACTCACGCTCGTTAAGGTAAATGACATTACCGAAGCTGTCACCCATCAACTGGATTTCGATGTGCCGCGGCTCTTCCACAAACTTCTCGATGAACACACGATCATCGCCAAAGCTGTTGCGGGCCTCGTTACGGCAGCTGGTAAAGCCTTCAAAAGCCTCCTTATTGTTGAACGCCACGCGCAGACCTTTGCCACCGCCGCCGGCACTCGCCTTGATCATGACTGGGTAGCCAATACCCTGCGCAATTTCAACCGCACGCTCTGCCGTTTCTATGGCGTCATTGACACCAGGAATGCAGTTCACGCCCGATGCACCGGCCAGCTTTTTTGACTCGATCTTGTCACCCATAGCGGCAATCGAATGGTACTTGGGACCAATGAAAATAATACCTTCTTCTTCCACGCGTTTGGCAAAACCGGCATTTTCACTCAAGAAACCATAACCCGGATGCACCGCCTGGGCACCGGTCTGCTTACAGGCCGCAATGATTTTATCGATCTGCAAATAGCTGTCCCGACTGGGTGCCGGGCCGATATTGACGGCTTCGTCAGCCATCATCACATGACGTGCATCCCGATCGGCATCCGAATAAACCGCGACGGTTTTGATGCCCATTTTTTGGGCAGTCTTGATAACACGGCAGGCAATTTCGCCACGATTGGCAATCAGTATTTTTGTAAACATGGTGCTCTCTTAACGTTATTCGATCAGCGAATGTTGAAATTCGTTGTGGTGTTGAGACTGTCACGTTGACAGTTCGCCAGGGTCTTTATCTGAGCCCGCAGCAGGAAGGGGTATCCGTCTTCGCTCATGTCCCCCATCCAAAGGCTTGCGCCTTTGGACTCCTCCTTTACTTCGCTGCAACGGACACCCCTCCCTGCCGCTAAAACGTGGCTGGAATCGGCAACCCAACACCCAATGGCGGCTGGAATCGGGCTGCCCGGGTGTTCTGCGCCGGTAAAGGAGGAGGCCGCAGGCCGAGTGACACGGAGCCGACAACACGGACGGCCCGATCCAGCACGATACAACTTCATATAAAACCGCAACGACGATTACAGGGGAATATTGCCGTGCTTGCGCCACGGATTCTCAATCTTTTTCTCTCGCAGCATCACCAGCGAACGACAGATGCGCTTGCGGGTTTCGTGCGGTAAGATCACGTCGTCGATGAACCCCCGGGCGCCCGCCACAAACGGGTTGGCAAAGCGGGCTTTGTACTCGGCCTCACGCGCCGCCAGCTTGACCGGATCACCCTTGTCTTCACGGAAAATGATTTCTACCGCGCCCTTGGCCCCCATCACGGCAATCTCGGCATTTGGCCAGGCAAAGTTGACATCACCCCGTAGGTGCTTGGAGCTCATCACGTCATAGGCGCCGCCATAGGCTTTGCGGGTAATAACCGTGATCTTGGGCACAGTACATTCGGCATAAGCGTAAAGTAGCTTGGCACCGTGTTTGATGATGCCGGCATACTCCTGGGTGGTTCCGGGCATGAAGCCAGGCACATCGACAAAGGTAATAACGGGGATATTGAAGGCATCACAAAAGCGTACAAACCGCGCCGCCTTGATCGAACTTTTGATATCCAGACAGCCGGCCAGCACCAGCGGCTGATTTGCCACAAGGCCCACTGTCTGGCCTTCCATCCGACCAAAACCAATCAGAATATTTTTGGCATATTCAGGCTGCAACTCAAAGAAGTCACCATCATCAAGCACCTTGACGATCAGCTCCTTCATGTCATAGGACTTGTTGGCACTGTCAGGCACCAGGGTGTCCAGACTCATATCCATGCGATCAGCCGGATCACCACTGCGGCGCACCGGTGCTTTTTCACGGTTGTTGAGGGGCAGGTAGTTATAGAGACGACGCAGCATCAGCAGCGCTTCAACATCATTCTCAAAAGCCAGATCAGCCACACCACTCTTGGTGGTGTGGGTCGTGGCACCGCCCAGTTGTTCGGCCGTGACTTCTTCATGCGTTACGGTTTTCACGACCTCTGGGCCGGTGACAAACATATAGGAACTGTCCTTGACCATGAAGATGAAATCGGTCATAGCGGGCGAGTAAACAGCGCCACCCGCCGACGGCCCCATGATCATGCTGATCTGGGGGATCACGCCACTGGCCATCACATTGCGCTGGAACACATCGGCATAACCACCCAAGGACGCGACACCCTCCTGAATGCGGGCACCACCCGAATCGTTGAGACCAATCACCGGCGCACCAACCTTCATGGCCTGGTCCATCACCTTACAAATTTTCTCGGCATGGGCTTCCGACAAGGCACCACCAAACACGGTGAAATCCTGGCTGAAGACAAATACCAACCGGCCATTGATCATGCCGTAACCGGTAACTACACCATCACCCGGAATCCTATTGTCCTGCATGCCAAAGTCGACACAGCGATGCTCGACAAACATGTCCCACTCTTCAAACGTGCCCTCATCGAGCAACAGCTCAAGACGCTCGCGGGCCGTCAGTTTGCCCTTGCTGTGTTGCGCATCAATGCGCTTTTGACCGCCACCCAAGCGCGCGAGTTCGCGCTTGGCTTCAAGTTGTACCAGTATGTCGTGCATAATTTTTCTTTCTGAAGTCCTGATGGACTCAGGCTTTGTTTGGGCTATTTAAAAGCAAACGGAAAATGAGAAAGTTTATGGCGTAATCGGCTGCAGACCACTTTGAGCCAGCAGCATGTTTCTGGCCGCCGTCGAGGCCGCCATTCGGCCCTGCAACACCTCTTGTGTCAACTGCGGCAGCAACTGCCGTACTAAGGGATGCTGACGAAACGCCTGCTTTAAACCGGTATCAATGCGCTCCCACATCCAGGCCAGTGACTGCTGCTGGCGGCGTCCAGTCAGCCGGCCACTGCCGGTTTGCAGTCGCCTGAACTCGGCTACGGCAGTCCAGAAGACCTCAATGCCCTGCCCCTTCAAGGCACTGAGCGGCAAGGCTTTGGGGCGCCATGTGACTTCATCATGGCGACCAAACAGACCCAGCAATTGCATCGCCGCCGTAATTTGCAGCTGCGCCCGTTGCGCGGCCAGGGGGTCAATATCGGCCTTATTAATCAGTACCAGGTCAGCCAACTCCATCACCCCTTTTTTGATCGCCTGCAAGTCGTCGCCGGCATTGGGCAGTTGCATCAGCACAAACATGTCGGTCATACCGGCTACCGCGGTCTCCGACTGGCCAACGCCAACGGTCTCGACAATCACCACGTCATAGCCGGCGGCTTCACAAACCAGCATGGCCTCGCGGGTTTTTTCTGCCACGCCGCCCAAGGTCCCGCTGCTCGGGCTAGGACGAATATAGGCCTGCTCATGCACCGAAAGTTGCTCCATGCGCGTTTTGTCGCCCAGTATGGAGCCACCCGACACCGTGCTGGAAGGGTCAATAGTGAGCACTGCCACCCGGTGCCCCTGGCCAATCAGGTACAGACCCAGCACTTCAATAAAAGTGGACTTACCCACACCGGGTACGCCACTGATGCCGAGCCGGAATGACTGACCGGTGTGCGGCAGCAAAGCCGTGAGCAAGTCATCGGCCTGGGCGCGGTGGTCGGCACGGGTTGACTCCAGCAGCGTAATGGCTTTGGCGATGGCGCGGCGCTGGGCACTGCCGGTTGAATAGACGATGGAGGCGATGGTCACCGGGGTCTTGGCCGGCAGGGTCTGTAGGGCTTCAGCTTGCACGTCAAAGGCCTCAGGCAATGGCCTTTTTGATCTGCTCCAGCACATCCTTGGCGCTGGCTGGAATGGGCGTGCCCGGTCCATAGATCCCTTTGACACCGGCTTCGTACAGCATCTCGTAATCCTGCCGTGGAATCACACCTCCGACGAAAACGATGATGTCATCGGCCCCCTGCGTTTTGAGCTCAGCAATGATAGCGGGCACCAGCGTCTTGTGGCCAGCCGCCAGCGTAGAAACACCAACCGCATGGACGTCGTTTTCAATCGCCTGGCGCGCACATTCTTCGGGGGTCTGGAACAGCGGCCCCATATCGACATCAAAGCCCAGATCGGCAAAGGCGGTGGCCACCACTTTGGCACCCCGGTCATGCCCGTCCTGCCCCAGTTTGGAGATCATCACGCGGGGGCGACGCCCCTCTACCTCGGCAAAAGTATTGATCTCGGCTTTAAGCGCATCCCAGCCTTCGGCCGAGTCATAGGCCGCCGCATAAACGCCCGTGACCTTTTGGGTATCAGCGCGGTGGCGTCCGTACACGATCTCCAGCGCATCGCTCACTTCACCCACTGTGGCGCGCAGGCGCATCGCCTTGATCACCAGATCGAGCAGATTGCCGGTATTGTTTTCGGCCGCCGCGGTAATGGCCGCCAGCGCCAGCGCTACTTGGGCCGGATCACGCTGTTGTTTGATGTAATTAAGACGGGCGATTTGCGCCTCACGCACGGCCACATTGTCAATATCGCGGGTTTCAATCGCGTCCTCGGTCATGAGTTTGTATTTGTTGACGCCCACAATCACGTCTTTACCACTGTCAATGCGCGCCTGCTTCTCGGCGGCAGCGGCTTCGATCTTGAGCTTGGCCCAGCCGCTGTCGACGGCCTTCGTCATGCCGCCCATAGCTTCGACTTCTTCAATGATCTTCCAGGCGGCATCGGCCATGTCCTGGGTCAGCTTTTCCATCATGTAGGAGCCGGCCCAAGGGTCAATCACAGTGGTAATGTGGGTTTCTTCCTGAATGATGAGCTGGGTGTTGCGGGCAATGCGGGATGAAAACTCGGTCGGCAGGGCAATCGCTTCGTCAAAGCTGTTGGTGTGCAGGCTTTGCGTGCCACCAAACACAGCCGCCATGGCTTCAATGGTCGTTCGCACCACGTTGTTGTAGGGGTCCTGCTCGGTCAGACTCCAGCCGCTGGTCTGACAATGGGTACGCAGCATCAATGATTTCGGACTCTTCGCATCAAAGCCCTTCATGATGCGGCACCACAGCAAACGCGCGGCCCGCATCTTGGCGACTTCCAAGTAGAAATTCATGCCGATGGCCCAGAAAAAGCTCAGGCGCCCAGCAAACTGATCGACATCCATGCCCTTGGCAATCGCGGTCTTGACATACTCCTTACCGTCGGCCAGTGTAAAGGCCAACTCCAGTGCCTGATTGGCCCCGGCTTCCTGCATGTGATAACCGCTAATGGAGATCGAGTTGAACTTGGGCATGCTCTGCGCCGTGTACTCAATGATGTCGCCAATGATGCGCATACTGGGCGCAGGCGGATAAATATAGGTGTTGCGCACCATGAACTCTTTCAGAATGTCATTCTGAATGGTGCCACTTAACTGGTCTTGCGATACGCCCTGCTCCTCCGCGGCCACCACATAGCCTGCCAACACCGGTAGCACGGCACCGTTCATGGTCATGGAAACGGACACTTTATTCAACGGAATTTCGTTAAACAAAATTTTCATATCCTCCACCGAATCAATCGCCACGCCGGCCTTGCCGACATCGCCAGTGACACGCGGATGGTCACTGT
>JBLHZH010000158.1:0-6107 GCA_047629695.1 Rhodoferax sp. | reverse complement strand
GAGGCCGGCCAACTGCTGCTGGCCCATGGGCGTGGCATTCTGCACCAAGTGGAGCGGGCCAAAGAGGAATTGGGCCGAGTCCGCGGAGCACTCGCAGGGCGCGTGGCGATCGGTTTGCCGACCAGCCTGGCGCGGGTGCTGACGGTCCCCTTAACCCGCGCTTTTAGTCAGCAAATGCCGGAGGCCACAATTTCCATCAGCGAGGGTTTGTCGGTCGCCATGCAGGCGTCTCTGGTCAACGGCCGGCTTGATATTGCGGTCTTGTACAACGCCCAGCCAAGCGGCGAAATAGACATTGCCCCTCTCTCGGAAGAAGACCTGTGGTTGGTGCAGGCCCGTCCGTCCGGCCTGCCGGAAGACCCTCCCCCTGGGCCGGTGGCGTTGCAGACTGTAGCGCAAATGGCGCTGGTCATCCCTAGCCGGCCCAACGCTATCCGCATGCATGTGGAGTCGGAAATGGCCAATATCGGCTACCGACTAAAGATTGCCCTGGAAATTGACGGCGTCTCCGCCATCCTCGATCTGGTGGCCGATGGCGCCGGTTGTGCTGTGCTGTCACGCCACGCTGTCGCCAGTTCAGTGCGGCCCTCCGCTTTTTTGGTGCGCCAGATTCAGGACCCGGCACTTCGCACCAAGGTTTCGCTGGCGACCAGTTCACTGCGACCAACCACCCTGACCCAGCAGGCCACCTTGGCACTGATCCGCCAGACCCACCAAGTAATTGTCAACAATTCCGCCTGAAACTAGCAGCCAGCACCGGCACAGGCACCTCCTATTGCGATTACTGAAACGCTTGGCCTGGGGCGCTCGGCATCGTTCATTTTTTGCACTTGAGACGTCATAAAAATGGCCATCAAAACAGTCAAGGTTCTTCTCTTTATGCGGGACAACACTGGCCCAGAAGTGGTCAAACTCGAAGTCGCCTTTCGCCTTTCGCCAGGCGCTAGGCAACAGCGCAGCAACTTACACCGGCCGAATGGAGGGTACAGACTTCAACAGCCTCGCCGAAACTGCGCTGCGCGCTTGGCAGTCCAGCGTGGGCTCGGTGGCTGACGGCATTGCGGGTGCGAGCAGCTTGTCGGCTCTGGGTCTGAAGCTGCCCACCAACTTACCGCAACCGCTGGATGCCTCTTTGGTAAGTCAGCTATTTACCTTCACCAAGGCCTTCAATATTACCAAGAACCTACCTTCTGTAACCGCCTCGCTGGCCGCCTTCGGACTCACTGACGCCAAGATGATCAGCGCCGCATTAAGTACCATACGCGCTGAAACTGAAGGCTTTGTGCCGATTGCCGAGATGCTCTCGCAGTTCAACACCCTGCCAGGTCAAGCTCCGTTCAGCTTGTATGAGCATAAGCTGGGCAACAAAAAAGTGGGTGCTGGCGCTCGCTACCGGGGCCGTGGTTTTGTGCAGCTGGCGAGTCCCGACAATTGCAAAAACGAAATTTTGTAGTGGATATCAAGCTGGCCGACGACCCGAACGCAGCTTATACACCCGAGGTCGCCGCCTGTCTGCTGGCCGCCTTGCTCGGCACCCACCGGGACCTCTTGCAGCAGGCACTCGACAAAAATGACCTGCACCCGGCACGCAAAGTAGTGAAGGTAGGCCGCCACGGCCTAGAACGTTTTTCTGATACTCACCAAAAGGCACTGCAGGTGCTGGTACCGGCGCCTGCAGGTCTGGTGATTGCAGTCAAGGCCGTCAGCCCAATGGCGGCGCGACGTACCAGTCTGAACGTCATACCGAACTTGAACGACCTGCGTGATCGCCCTTGCACGCCAGCACCGGTGTGCCTGTCCCAGGTATTCCTGTCACACAGCGAAATTGCGAAATACACGGGCCGCTATACCCAGGCCGGCCTGATTCTGAACCAAGGTCAGAAAGGTGCTTGTACCGAGTTTGGTCTGGCCTGCGTCGTCAACTATTTGCGCTGGCGATCGGCCAGCATGCCGACCGAATTCGAGTCAGACGGTCCATGTCTGCTTTTCCACTTTGCCCGTCGCTTTGATGCGTCCGAGGGAGAAAACTACGACGGTTCCAGCTGCCGGGGAGCGCCCAAAGGCTGGTGCGACAACAGGGTCTACGAGGAAAATAAATGGACTCATGTGGCTGGCAACAAGACCTTGCCGCAGCCCGGCTGAGACAGCGGTGCCATTGAGAACACGTTGGACGTCTATTACCGCATCGACCCGCAAGCCATTACCCACTTACAGGCGGCGATTCGGGAAGTTGGTGCCCAACCAAGCTGATAGGACCAGGCGATGGCCTACCGACACAGCCTAGTGTTGGGCAACAACGGAAAAGTCGAACGCTTTAACGCGCTGGACGGGGCCAGCCGCACCCTGTTGAACCAGACCGCTGGTGTTGGCAAAACAAGCAAACAAAAAAACGAATGGTGATTTATACCCATGACAGGCTCAACAGCGAAGCTGCTGCGATTCAACGCGCTCAGGCTATGGGGCGCTACGGTTTAGGCAACGGCGGTTACCATTTTTTAGCTGGAAGCGTGGCCTGCTAGAGTCCCTGGGCGACCTGTAGACGAGTGCACTGCAAGCACTGGCCAGCATTTGGGGTGGTCAATTTGAGTTGTACCTGGGGGGGGCCACTCGGTGGGCGCCAGTGCGTTGGGGGAGTTGATTGATAACCTGACACACAAAGACCTGAACCACCGTGTCAAGTCAGTGCATCTATACGCGCCAGCCTGTACGATGGCTTTTGCCAACCGGCACTGTGCGTCGCAAACAGAGATCATGAAAGTGCTGCACCTGGACATGTTGGCGGATGTGCGCGAACGGGAAGACAGTGGCGCCTATATTTACCCAAAGTCCTCGCTTTATTTTGTTTCTAACGCGCTAGAAGCCGATCCTCGGATGCCGATTCTTGGCCTGGCAAATATCTTCAAACCGGATTTTACGGGTTGGGACGGGTCGCCACTGAGTGCCGAAACTCTCACTAACTGGCGTGCAGCGGTCAAAGAGTGCGATTTGCAAAGTTGTATAACTGAACACTCGGAAGAAAGAATTACCAAGCGGCGTGGCAAGTCTGGCAATATGAAAGACAAAACCGAAAATGCGTCAGACGGTGGTTTTAACAACAACACCGAACTAGCGGGCCAGAGGTTATTGCGTATCACCAGCGAAGAAAAATTGGCGCTACCAGCCGATGATTTGGTCGGTTTCCAAGAGCGGACAGCTTCCAAGAAGTGCCACTTTTTTCTCGGCTTTGCCCCTCAAGCGCGGCAACCCAGGAGGTTCATGGACTGCCGCGGCCTGTGGCCTCGCAGAGACGCGGTACTTTTGGAGTTTCCCGCTCTCTAACAACCCGAGCTAGGTGGCTTAGACCAGCGTCACGCCGGTCTTGGCCTGCAATTCTTCACGCGTGACGCCGGGCGCCGTCTCGACCAGTTTCAGGCCCTGCAGTGTCACATCCATGACGGCCAAGTCAGTAATGATGCGATCGACCACGCCGACCCCGGTCAGCGGCAGAGTGCAGTGCGGCAGGATCTTGAGGTCGAAGCTGCCGTCTTTCTTTTTGGCAACGTGCTCCATCAGCACCACTACGCTCTTGACACCGCCGACCAAATCCATTGCGCCGCCCATCCCCTTGACCATCTTGCCGGGAATCATCCAGTTGGCCAGATCGCCCTTCTCGCTGACCTGCATGGCGCCGAGAATACTCAGATTGATTTTTCCGCCGCGAATCATGGCAAAACTGTCGTGGCTGCCAAAAATACTGGAGCCGGGAATCGTCGTCACAGTTTGTTTACCGGCATTGATAAGGTCAGCATCGACCGCATCCTCTGTCGGAAACGGGCCAATACCAAGCATGCCATTTTCGCTTTGTAACCAGACTTCAATCTCGGGGTTGACAAAGTTGGCCACCAGCGTGGGCAGGCCGATGCCTAAATTGACGTAAAAACCGTCTTGTAATTGCTCAGCCGCTTTGGCTGCCATTTGGTCGTGTGTCCAGGCCATGATCAGACTCCTGCTTTCAATGTCGATTTTTCGGTAATTGTTCTTTTTTCAATGCGCTTTTCGGGCGTCGCATTCAACACCAGGCGATGCACATAAATACCAGGCAGGTGCACAGCATCGGGGTCAAAGGTGCCGGTTTCAACAATTTCTTCGACCTCGACTACAGTGATCTTGCCGGCCATCGCCACAGCGGGGTTGAAGTTGCGGGCCGTACGCCGAAAAATCAGGTTGCCACTCTTGTCGGCCTTCCAGGCCTTGACCAGCGAGACCTCGGGCTGCAGGGCCCGCTCCATCACATACACATGACCGTCAAACTCGCGCGTCTCTTTTCCCTCCGCCACCAGCGTGCCGACCCCGGTGCGGGTGTAAAAAGCCGGAATACCGGAGCCGCCGGCGCGCAGCTTTTCTGCCAGTGTGCCCTGCGGGGTGAACTCGAGTTGCAATTCACCGGCCAGGTACTGACGCTCAAACTCCTTGTTTTCACCCACATAGCTGGAGATCATTTTGCTGATCTGGCGGGTTTCAAGCAACTTGCCCAGGCCAAAACCATCGACTCCGGCGTTATTAGAGATCACGGTCAGGTCTTTGACGGCGCTGTCGCGCAGCGCATCAATCAGGGCCTCGGGAATGCCGCAGAGGCCAAAACCGCCGACCGCCATGAGCTGGCCGTCCCGCACAATGTCTTTCAACGCAGCCGCCGCACTGGGGTAAATCTTGTTCACTTAAACTTTCTCCTGTTAATGTTGGTCATCACGACAATACTACTTAGTCAACTACGTAGTAATTCTTAAAGTAGAAACCCTAATACTGGTCTTGAAACACATGGATATTAATTACCGCCTGGCCTTTGATCTGGCTCCGGTCGGGCTAGCCCTATCGCGCCACCGCACCATGATGGATTGCAACCGCTGTTTGTGCGATATGTTTGGCGCCTCGCGCGAACTCCTGGTAGGTCAATCGTTCCTGATGCTTTATCCGAGCGCCCTCGAATTCGAGCGCACCGGCATGCGCATGATCCCGGCATTGAACCTGAGAGGCACCTACGCCGATGACCGCATCATGAAACGCGCCAGTGGCGAAAAATTCTGGTGCCATGTGTCGGGACGGGCTATCAACCCTAGCTTGCCACATGATGCAGGCATCTGGACTTTTGAAGACCTGAGCGCCAGCCGCCCGGTCAAGGCAGAGCTGACGGCGCGTGAGCGAGAGGTCGCTGCCCACCTGATGAGCGGCCTCACGTCCAAAGAAATTGGTCGAGCGCTATCCATCAGTCACCGCACCGTTGAAATCTACCGGGCCGGTCTGATGCGTAAATACAGGGCCAGCAACACAGGGGATCTGGTGCACAAATTGATGGCCGGTTAAGTCTTTAAGTGCTAGGGACGAACCATGATCACGTTCTTGACTGACCTCACACCATTGACGGCACGGGCCACACGCTCAGCGGTAGATTTTTCAGTCGTATCTTTGGCAAAACCAGACAGTTGCACCGTACCGTTTAGCGTCTGAACACTGATGGAAGCGGCTGAGACCTGCTTGTTTTCGACCAGACGTGCCTTGACAGCCGTGGTGATGGTGGCGTCATCAATGTAGGAGCCAACCGTTTCCTGACCTCGCGTGACAGCGCAACCGGTGGCGGTAAGCAGGGCAACAGCAGCAACCACCGCAGCAAGTGTTTTTTTAATCATCATGAACAGCCTTTGTAAATATTAAGTGTGTGTGAATAATGAAAATTATCCAGCTAGTCGTGATGGATATTAGATTTTTGTAATTTTTTCATTTTTCAACGCGATTATCTGCCGTTATAAAACATCAGAATATACCAAGAATACTCTCATTAAATTTAAAAATCTGAAATTCTGCTTAAAAATACAATTAATAACTCATTGAAACAACTTCTCTACTTGGAATAAAGTCAACACACCCATCAATACAAAAATACCAGCCGCAATACAGTGAACCAGTTTTATCGAGATTTTGGCGGCAAATTTGTCACCAATAAAGACAGCGGGTATGTCCGCAATCAGCATACCCAGCGTGGTACCTGCAATCACCAGCAGCGGCGCAGCGTAATGGGCCGCCAACGCGACTGTAGCGATCTGGGTTTTATCCCCCATTTCGGCCAAAAAGAA